>JALYJS010000102.1 GCA_030799345.1 Pseudomonadota bacterium
CCGCGAGCTCGACCCGACCGCGCGGCATCCGGCGCGCTTCGATCGCTCCCGGCTGCCGCCGGCAGCGGACGACGAAGTGCAGGAGCTGGCGGACGCGCTCGCCCGCTACTCCGACCGGCTGGCCGAGTTCGTCGCGCGCGAACGCGAGTTCACGCGTGACGCGAGCCACGAACTGCGCACCCCGTTAACGGTCATCCGGATTTCGTCGGATCTGCTGCTGGCGGACGAGCCGCTCAGCGAGCCGGGGCGGCGCGCCGTGGAGCGAATTCGGCGGGCCACCGGCGACATGGACGAGCTGACCCGCCTGTTTCTCCTGCTGGCGCGGGAGGACGAAATGGGTCTGCCGGCGAGCGCAGTCTGCATCAATGACGTCGTGTCGGAAGAGCTGGCGCGCGCGCAGCAGGCCGCGGCGGGCAAGCCGGTCGTCGCGCGCTTCACTGAGAAGTACCGGCTGCATCTTGTCGCGCCGGAACGAGTTCTGTCCGTCTTGATTGGAAACCTTCTGCGCAATGCCTTCTCGTACACGGACCAGGGCGAGGTGGAAGTTGCCATCGACGCGGACCGGGTCGTGATCCGGGACACGGGCGTCGGCATCGCGCCTGGCCGGCTGGCCGAACTCTACCGACCGTTCGTGCGCGGCGAATCCGCGCATCGTGGCGGGCACGGCGTGGGGCTGTCGATCGTCCGACGCCTGTCCGATCGATTCGGCTGGCCTGTGGACATTGAGAGCGAGCCGGGCGTTGGAACGCGGGTCGAGATCCGTTTCCCGGGTGCGCGAATACAGGCGTTGCAGGGCTGAAACGGCGTGTGCCCTTCGGCGGCTTGTAGCTACGCTCGGCAACCGCCGCTAGCAGCAGGTACTCGATCTGCCCGAGTCGGCCGACCATCAGACTTGTGACAATCGAGTCGCCAGCTAAAGCTTCGGAATCCGAATACGGCTGATCATGAGCGTACCAGACAGCAGAAACAGCAGCGCCAAGGGATGCAGAGTGTGCCCCGCGATACTCGCGGCACCCATCCAAAGGTTCGACCCAATGGCGTGTTGGGAAGCGGCAAATGTCAGTAGGGCAACCAACACGATTGAGCTCGGAATCGGCGTGCCCTCAAAATATTTCACCTTGCCCGTGCCTTCGGAGAGCTTCTCCGCAGTGACGTTGTAGCGCGCGAGTCTCGATACGCCACACGCCACAAAAAACACCAGGATCAACCGGTCGTACAAGCCTTGCATGCCGCAGACGAACGCAAGCACCGCCGGTGCAACGCCAAAGGAAATGACGTCCGCCAAAGAGTCGAGCTCGCGTCCCATCGCCGAGGTTTTCTGTCGCCACCGGGCGATGCGGCCGTCCAGAATGTCGAAGACCAATCCCGCGAAGATGAGGGAGCCGGCGACGTAGATGCGTCCAACGTTACCGGTCTGCAAGTAAGTCATGCTGGAGAACAGCGCGCCGGTGCCGCAGACCGCATTGCCCAAGGTGAACCAGTCTGCGAAGTGGAACTCGCGGATCATCGAAAAGCGCTTACGGGACTCAGCTGGCATTCGCGAATTATGACGCCGTTATTGGTTCGTGAGCTGACCCGAGTATCGCTTGGCGAAGACAATCGAGGCGCGGATCCGTGCAGTGCGACCCGCTGGCCAGCCGTCCGGCCTGGTTACCAGGTTACGCGAGGGCGGGCCAACTAACTTGTTGATTTGAGTGGCTATCGTACGCGCGAACCGGTGCTAGGCTTAGTTCCTAGTCTGCAGCCTGCGCCCATACTACCGGGCTGCGCAGCGCACCCCACAGGAGCTGCAGGTTGGTGCGAAGGCTGCCCGCCTGGTCCTGGGCGAACGCCAGCAATTCGTCCAACGCGGCGCGATCAAGGTACTGTCCGTTGAAGAACAGGCCTGCAATCTTTCCGGTGTTACGGATATCGGTGAGCGGATTGGCATTTAGCAGGCTCATGTCGGCAACCTTGCCCGCCTCGATGGAGCCGTATTCTCGAGCCTTGCCGCTAAACCGCGCTGCGTCGATGGTCGCACTTCGCAATGCGTCCGTCGGGGCCAGACCGGCGCGCACAAGCTCGGCAAGTTCGTCGTGGATGGCAAACCCGGGGAAAACGTAAGTGTCGCCAGAGTCGGTTCCAGCCACTATCCGAACTCCAGCATTGTGGGCCTGACGCACGTTGTCCATCGCAAGGCGATACAACTCCGCGTGCACGTCGCGACCTGATGGGTGCCTGGCATCCGCTACAGCGCGATCGGCATCCGGTTGCCAGAGCCCTGCCCAAAAGATGAACGGGATGTAGC
>JALYJS010000451.1 GCA_030799345.1 Pseudomonadota bacterium
CACCTAGGTAGTACATGAGCGACGACAAGAAACCACTCGGCTTCGCGACCCGCGCCATCCACGCAGGGCAGTCGCCCGATCCGACGACCGGCGCCGTGATGCCGCCGATCTATGCGGTTTCCACCTATGCCCAGGAAAGCCCAGGCGTCCACAAGGGTTATGAATACTCGCGCACGCAGAACCCGACGCGCATGGCCTGGGAGCGCTGCATCGCGGATCTCGAGGGCGGCACCCGGGGATTCGCGTTCGCATCGGGCATGGCCGCTACGGCGACGCTGCTCGAACTGCTGGACAGCGGCGATCATCTGCTCGCGATGGACGACCTGTACGGCGGAACGTTCCGGCTGTTCGAAGGCGTCAGGAAGCGCAGCGCCGCGCTCGACTTCACGTTTGCCGACCTGTCGGACCCGGCGGCTGCGGCAGCCGCGATCCGTCCGAATACGCGCATGATCTGGATCGAGACGCCGAGCAACCCGCTGCTCCGGCTCGTCGACATCGCCCCGCTCGCCGAGACGGCGCGGGCGCGCGGCATCCTGCTGGTCGTCGACAACACCTTCGCCACGCCGTGGATCCAGCGGCCGCTCGAGCTCGGCGCCGATATCGTCATGCACTCGGCGACAAAATTCCTGAACGGACATTCGGACATGGTCGGCGGCATCGCCGTGGTGCGCGACGCGGCCCTTGGTGAGCGGATTGCGTACCTGCAGAACGCGATCGGCGCCATCAGCGGCCCGTTCGACAGTTTTCTCGCATTGCGCGGCCTCAAGACGTTGCCGCTGCGCATGCGCCAGTCGAGCGAATCGGCCCGGGCGATCGCGGAGCGGCTCGAGCGGCATCCGCGCGTCGAGCGCGTTCTGTACCCGGGACTGGTCTCGCATCCCCAGAGTACGCTCGCGGCGCGGCAGATGCCGAATGGCGGCAGCGGAATCGTCACGATTTTCCTGAAAGGGGGGCTCGCGGAGACGCGCAGTTTCCTCGAACGGCTGGAGATCTTCACGATCGCGGAGAGCCTGGGCGGCGTCGAGAGCCTGGTCGATCACCCGGCGATCATGACCCATGCGTCAGTTCCGCGCGAGGCGCGCGAGAAACTCGGCATCAGCGATTCGCTGGTGCGGCTGTCGGTCGGGATCGAGGAGGCCGGCGACCTGGTTGCGGACCTGGAGAACGCGTTAGGCGCCTAGTCCTCGATTTCGTCCTCGACGCGCCCGTCGGCAAATATCGTGATCGCGTCGCCCCGCGCCGCGGTCGTCGTAACGTCGCCGGCCGCGAAGCCGACCGTAATTTCATACTCGCCGGGCCAGGGGGCGCCGACCAGCAGGTCGTACTGATTCTGCGAATGCATGCCGGATCCCGACTCGATCACGCGTGTCAGGATGCGATCCGGCGCACCCAGCGGCGTGATGCGCACGACGCGGCCTTGCTGATTGCGTTCGCCGCCGCCGCCGAGCACGCGGATGCGGATCCGCGCCGATAGCGGGCTCGCAGCCCGCATCAGGCGGTAATGGGTTCCCCAGCGCGCCAGGACGTCGATCACACCGCTGCCGTCGACATCCCCGCAGGCGAGCAGATCATTGAGCGCGACGAGATCGTTGGTGCCCGCGACGAGTTCGCGGGGCACGGCCGAGGGCATCAACGTCCCCGCGACGTTGACCAGGAGTTTAGGCACTCCGGTGCCGGTCGCCGTGAGGTTGCTCGCGACCAGCACGTCCTCGAATCCGTCGCTGTTGATGTCGCAGGCATTCAGACCGCTGCCAAAGGTCGAAACCGCATCCTGGTTCACGATCGTGCCGCCGTCGAACACGCCTGCGGTGTTCCGGTAGAGCCGCGTGACCGCACCGTCGAGATGGAGCAGGTCGAGATCCCCGTCGAGGTCGACGTCGAACAGTTTCAGCCCTTCGTCCGCGCCGACCGGCATGTTGGCGGCGACGCTACCGTCGCTGAATGTGCCGTCGCCGTCATTCAGCATGAGCCGTGATCCGAACAGCAGGTCGATGAAGCCGTCCTCGTTGAAGTCGACTGCCTGACCGCCGCGTGGCACATAGGCCTCACCTGCCGGGTTGGAGTCGAGTCCGGCTGCCACCGCCGTATCCGTGAACACGCCGCCGCCATTGTTGGTCAGCAGCCAGTTCCGCGCGCCGTCGCCCCGCGTATGGTCATAGGGCGCGAACAGGTCGACGTCGCCGTCATTGTCGAAATCCGCCGCCAGCACGGTGCCGCCGAAACCGCCGATCGCAAGCGCCGAGACGCCGGCGGACGTCTGATAGTTGCCATTGCTCTGATTGACGTGCAGCAGCGCCACGGAACCGGCGGTGCCCGCGGGAGACAGGGTATTGCTGAACAGGTCCTCGCTGCCGTCGCCGGTAACATCCGCGAAACGCGAATCGCCGGTCGTGCGCCCGGCCGCCAGCAGGTCGGCCAGGCCGGCGTCCGGCAGCACCCGCGCGACCTGGCCGCCGAGGCAGGTGGTGCCAGTGACGGTGCCCGCCGAAGTCACCGTGTCGGCGCAGCCATCGCCGTTCGGGTCGCCCCAGGCCGTATTCACGCGGGGAAGTTCGAAGTTCACGACCTCGTGGGTCGGCGAAACCGTGATGGGGCCATTGGTGCCGATGCGCCCGTCGTTCATGGCGATGACGCGATAGTAAAGCGGCGTGTTCACCGTCACGGTCGCGCGGACGTGCGGCGACTCGTCCGCCTCTTCGAAGAACGTACCGGGGCGCCGGCCGACCAGCTGCGCTTCCTGCGTGCCGAAATACACGCGGTAGTGTGTGGCGTTGGCGGCTGGCGCGAAATGAATGGTGTGGCCGGGGTTCTGGCTCGTCACCACGGTCCATTCGACCGCTTCCGGTACCGGTCCAGGCACCGCGCGGACGGTGACGCTCTCGGGCCCGCGGCCACCGCTGGTCTCCGCGACGATGCGGTACTCGTACCGGCGCAGGTTGACGAGACCCGTGTGCGTATAGGTAGTCTCTTCTATATCTTTGATACTATTGGAAAATTCACCTGCCGGTAGGGTCTCGTCGCGCCACAGGATGACATACCGGGTGGCATCGGTAACCGCGCCCCATCGCAGTTCGACCTCGCCGTCGCCACCTTCGGCCACGGGATTGGCCGGCGCCGCATGCGGCGGGCTCGTCCCGAACGCGTCGCTGCAACCGGCAAGCGTCAGCGCCGAAATCAGCGCGAAGGTTCCGCGGACCGCCCATGGGGCAGTGGTCTTTGCCGATGACATCGATTCGAGGCCCCGTGGTTCGGTAGGAAGTCCGCGTCCGCATAGACGGCCGCGCCCGGCGACAGTTCCACCGTTGCCGGTAAACGGTCGGGGATCACCGCAT
>JALYJS010000480.1 GCA_030799345.1 Pseudomonadota bacterium
ACGCCGATCCGAACCCGTCGCGTTGTAATATTCGCAGGACGCAAAGGTGCTGACCATGTCCGAATCCGCCCAGGAAGTCCCGTTCGACTCCGCCAAGGCCGAAGCGTTTGCTGGCAGCCTCCTTCAGCATCTAAACCATGGAGCCTGGTGTCTCAAGGCGTCGATCGGCCATCGCACGGGCCTCTTCGACACCATGCGCGATCTCCCGGCGTCGACGGTCCAGGACATCGCGCGCGCCGCCAACCTCAATGAACGGTATGTGCGTGAGTGGCTTGGCGCGATGGTCACGGCAGGAGTGGTCGACGTTGATGCAACGAGCACGGTCTACTCGCTGCCTCCCGAGCACGCGGCGATGCTCACGCGCGCAGCGGGCCCGGATAACATCGCGGCATTCGCGCAATTCATCGCCATGCTCGGGAACGTTGAAGACGACATCGTGACGTGCTTCAGGCAGGGTGGTGGCGTGCCCTATGAGAAATTCGCGCGCTTTCACGCCGTGTTGGCGGAAGACGACACCGTCGTCTCGGCGCTCGAGTCGCACATCCTCCCGCTCGTACCTGGTCTGACTGACCAACTCTCGCGAGGCATTCGCGTGCTCGACGTCGGCTGCGGTTCAGGACGCGCGATCAACCGCCTGGCCGAGCTCTACCCGAACAGCCGATTCATGGGCATCGATTTGTCCAGTGAGGCGATCGCGACGGCGAAGGCCGAGTCGGTCAGGCGCGACTTGCGAAACATTGAGTTTGTCGCTCGCGACCTCAGTGACTTCGATGCGAGCGCCGAGCCAGAACAGTACGAGTTCATCACGACCTTCGACGCCGTCCATGATCAGGCGAAGCCCCTGCAGGTGCTCATGGGCATCCACCGAGCGCTCACGTCCAACGGCGTGTACCTGATGCAGGACATCAAGGGTTCGAGCCACGTGCACAGCAACATCGGGCATCCTCTCGGCACGTTTCTCTACGCTGTCTCGGCGATGCACTGTATGACCGTCTCGCTGGCGCAGGGCGGAGAGGGGCTGGGCGCCATGTGGGGCGAGGAAAAGACCCGTGAGTATCTGACCAGAGCCGGGTTCCGGTCGGTCGACAAGCACGAATTGGCACATGACCCTATGAACAATTGGTACGTCGTCAGGAAGTAGCCCCTTCCGCCCAACGCGGCGGAGCATGTACAAGCCGACGTGGATCGGGCCACACGCTACAGAGCGTCAGGGCTGTGTCGCGCCGAACGAGTGCCGCGGCGTAATACGAGGGCGCCCACGATACCTGCCATGATCGACCCGCCCAGAATTCCCACTTTGGCTGAGTCGAGCAAGGTCGTGCCGTCAAAGGCGAGCGTCGCGATGAACAGGGACATCGTGAAGCCGATGCCACCCAGCCAGGCGCATCCGTGCAGCGCCGTCCAACTGACGCCGTCTGGAAGCGACGCCACCCGCAAGCGAACCGCGGCCAGGGCGGCCACCGTAATCCCCAGTGGTTTCCCGACGACCAGTCCCAGCATCACGGCAAGGCCCACACGCCCCCCGGCCGCTCCGCTCAGCGAAACGCCTGCATTCGAAAACGCAAAGAGCGGCATCACCACAAACGCTGAGAGCCCGTGAAGCGTGTGTTCCAGGCGAAGCAGTGGGGCTGTGACCCCTTCGCTGGCTCGCTCGAGGCCGATGATCGCTTCCTGCTGGCCCTTGCTGGTGAGCACGAGCAGGTCACCGGTCTCCGTGCGATCGAAATAGTCCAGCAAGCCCCGAGCCTTGGCCGAGAACTCCGCGGCGTTGATGCGGGTTCGGGTTGGAATCGCAAAGGCGAGCAGCACGCCGGCGATCGTCGCGTGCAAGCCTGACTCGTGCACAAAGTACCAGAGCCCGACACCCAGAACGAGATAGGGCGTCAGGCTCCGGAAGCGCAGAACGTTCAAGGTGATGAGCAGCAGCAGAATGAGGCCCGCCATCCCCAAGGCGCCCCACGCGATCGCGCCCGTGTAGAAGAGGGCGATCACCAACACCGCCCCCATGTCATCCACGATGGCGAGGGCAGCCAGGAAGATCTTGAGCCCACTTGGGGCTCGGGGCGCGACGAGTGCCAGTACTCCGAGCGCGAAGGCGATGTCGGTCGCCATGGGAATCGCCCACCCGCGAGACGCCACTCCTCCGCCGTTCGTCAGCAAATAGATCGAAGCCGGGACGACCATGCCGCCGATCGCTGCGGCGATCGGAAGCGCCGCCTGGCGCGGGGATGCCAGTTCGCCGGCAAGCGCCTCGCGTTTGATCTCCAGCCCGACAAGGAGGAAGAAGACTGCCATAAGCCCGTCGTTGATCCACTGATGCACGGTGAGCGACAGTTCATGCCCGCCCGCGGCAATGGCGATCGTCGTCGCCAACAGGCGGTGGTAAGCATCAGCCCACACAGAAT
>JALYJS010000482.1 GCA_030799345.1 Pseudomonadota bacterium
GGATTGATCAGTTCGCGGTAGGCGAGCAGTTCGAAGGAATAGACGTCCACGCGTTCCTTCGATTTCTTGCCCTCGCGAATCACGTTCCTGAAGTAATGGTGGGCGAACGAGGGCTCGATGCCGTTCGATGCATTGTTAGCGAGCGACAGCGAGATCGTGCCGGTGGGCGCGATCGAGCTGTGGTGCGTGAAGCGCGCGCCGACCGTTTCGAGTTCCTTGACGAGTTCCGGCGCGACGTCCGCGAGCCGGCGCATGTAGCGGCTGTAGCGCGCGTGCAGCAGGCGCCCCGGCACGCGATCGCCCACTTTCCAGCCGTCGCGCGCCATCTCCGGGCGCTTGCGCAGCATTGCGCGGGTGACCGTGAACTCCTCGTTCATGATCGGCGCAGGGCCTTTCTCGCGCGCGAGCACGAGACCGGCTTCCCAGCCGGCGATTGCCATCTCGCGCGACACGTTGTCGGTGAAGGCGATGGACTCGGCCGAGCCGTACCGCATGCCGAGCATCGTGATCGTGGAACCGAGTCCCAGGAATCCCATGCCGTGGCGACGCTTGCGCACGATCTCGTCGCGCTGGCGCCCGAGCGGCAGGCCGTTGATCTCGACCACGTTGTCGAGCATGCGCGTGAACACGCGGACGACCTCGCGATACTCGTCCCAGTCGAAACTCGCCTCCTCGGTGAACGGCCGCCGCACAAAGCGCGTCAGGTTCACCGAGCCGAGCAGGCAGGAGCCGTACGGGGGCAACGGTTGCTCGCCGCAATTGTGTGCCACGAGCCCATTCGCATCGAAACGGTGAACGCCAGGAACCTGCACGTCGTAGACGTCTTCGGACCCCTCCGCGATGACCGCCGAAACACGCGCAACGAAGCCCATGCGGTTCAGGTGCCGCCGGTATTGCGACAGCAGCGTCCTGAGTCGAACCTGCTTGTTGCCATCCGCGAAACCGATCAGTTCTGCATAGCGCGCAACGCCCTCGCCCGCGATCACGAGTTCGTGCTGCGCGCGGGTAGGATAGGCGGTGCTGCCGCCGCGGCCGTCAGGCAGCAGGCTCGCACCCGCGCCGCGCCGGTTGCGATAGACGCGCGACACAATTCCGAGACGCAGCAACATGCGCTGAGCGGCCTCGATGCGGCCCAGATCGGACTGTGCGAGCCGGATGCTGACGCCCTTCTGCTGGTTACCCTGCACGGATCCGTCCGCATCGAACAAGCCCCGCAGGAAGCCACGGTGAAATACGCTCGACGTACGCTCCAACGCCGGCGCAATCCGCTTGTCGCCGGGCACCATGCCGTAGTCCAGCGCGAGCGTGCGCAGCGCCGCCAGCGACAGCCGGTGCTCGTTGCGGCCGGCGACCGCGTGCCAGCCGGAAAAGTCCGCACGATGCGGCAGCGTGTCCGCCGCCTGGAGGGCGGCGGCCATGACGCCCGCCACTCCGGATGTCCCGGCCGATGCGGCATTCGCGGCGACCGCCGGTTGCCATACGGAAAGGATGGCCTTGTCCTTCTTCAGCGTGCCATCACCGACGAGCAGGCCGAGCAGGTAGCCTTCAGCCAGCGTTCCGGCGCCCGCCCAATCCGCGGCAGCCCGATGATCATTCAGCACGACGGCATCGCCCGGCGCGAGATCGCCCGCGGCACACCAGGCGGTATTCGTCGTCCAGCGCGTCGTGCGCACGACGCGCAGAACACGATGATCCGCGGTCAGGCGCAAACCATGGCCTTCCACCGTTTCGAGCCGCACCACCGGCTTGGTTGCGGTGCGGAAGAAGCCCGCGGGCCCCGACTCGTAATCGGCACCATTCACGCGCGCCAGGAACGGGCGCCCGACGAGATCGACGACCTGGCGCGGGCCGTCGGCTGTGTGAACCCAGGTATCGGCAGTCACGCAGGGATTGGTCGCGCGGATGTTCTCGCACCACCAGTTGTTGTTCATCTCGTTGACGCGGTCGATCAGCACGAATCCGGGCTCGGCGAAATCATAGGTCGAGCCCATGATGACGTCCCACAGCCGGCGCGCCGGCAGGATCTTGTAGATCCGGCAGGCGACGAGGCCGTCCTCGTTCGCCACGTAACCCTCCGACTCCGGCCACTCGCGCCAGACGAAGGCGGCGGGATCGTGCAGGTCGTGCTCGTTCGGGTTGTATTCGCGCGCGGGCAGCGGAAACGCCAGCTTCCAGTCCAGGTCGCCACGCACGGCCTCGATGAACTCGTCAGTCACGAGCAGTGACAGGTTGAACTGGCGCAGACGGCCGTTCTCGCGTTTGGCGCGGATGAAGTCCACCGCATCGGGATGGCCCACGTCGAAGGTGCCCATCTGCGCACCGCGGCGACCGCCCGCGGAGGAGACCGTGAAGCACATGCGGTCATAGATGTCCATGAACGACATCGGGCCCGACGTGTGCGCGCCGGCGCCGGCGACGTAGGCGCCGCGCGGACGCAGCGTGGAGAATTCGTAGCCGATGCCGCAGCCGGCCTTCAGTGTGAGGCCCGCCTCATGCACCTTGTTCAGGATGTCGTCCATCGAGTCGCGGATGGTGCCCGAGACGGTGCAGTTGATCGTGGACGTCGCGGGCTTGTGCGCCAGCGCGCCGGCATTGGACAGGATGCGGCCTGCCGGGATTGCGCCCTTGCGCAGCGCCCACAGGAACCGCTCGTTCCAGTGCTCGCGCACTGCCGGGTCCTCGACGTCGGCAAGCGTCAGCGCGACGCGCCGCCAGGTGTCGTCCATCGTTCCGTCAATTGGCGTGCCGTCCTTGGCAGTCAGGCGGTACTTCCGGTCCCAGATGTCGAGCGACGCTTCCTGAAAGGGAATTTCTTCGACTTCTTTTCGCTCGACCCTCACCGCAGTACTCATTTCGCTTTGACGCTCCCCTAAAACCCGCTGGCCGACCTGTTTCCAGAAAAATCGTCGTCGGGCCGGCGCACGGACGCGCTGCCTGCAGTCGATTTCAGTAACCCCCTGACTCTTCTGCCGGCCTCTCACCCTGTCTGGCCGGCAACCACAAGATATTGTGTCAGGGAAGGTAAATTATTTTCGCGGGGCGGGTGTGTCAAGGATTTCCTTAGGTAAAAAAGCCCGCATAAAAACTTTTTTTTTATCAATAGGTTATAATTGTCACTTCAGGCGATTTCCGGCCACTGGGGCAGGCGATGCCCGGCCTGTGGATAAATCCGCGCAATACAACATCTGGTAGTCACAAAAAGTGCACAAAATACGCACAGTTTGTGCACGGACGCGCTCGCACACTGGAAAATAAGCCATCTGCGCGACCGGAACTTGTGGCAACGGCGCCGGGTCAGACTTCGCGCACCAACGAGGTTGCTTCACATGACCAGACTGTTCGCGGCCGCCGCAGCCGTCGCTGCGTTGGCCTTCGCCGCCCCTTCTTTCACGCAACAGGCGCCGGCGCATCCGAGCTTCGCGCCGGTCATCAAGCGCGTGGCGCCTGCCGTCGTCAACATCGGCGTGCGCGGCACCGTGGCCGCGCCGCGCAATCCGTTTTTTGACGATCCGGGCTTCCGCCGGTTCTTCGGTCTGCCGCCGGATGCGGCGCCGCGCGAACGCGAATTCAGGAGCGCGGGTTCCGGCGTCATCGTCGATGCCGAACGCGGCTTCATCGTCACGAACGCCCATGTGATCAAGAACGCGAGCGAAATCACGATCACGCTGGTTGACGATCTCGAGCTGAAAGCCGAAGTGGTCGGCACCGACGACCGCTCCGATGTCGCCGTTCTGAAGGTCATCGAGGGCAAGCTGCCGGCGGCAATCGCCCTCGCCGATTCCACGAGGCTGCAGGTCGGCGATTTCGTCATCGCCATCGGCAATCCCTTCGGCCTGCAGCACACGGTGACCTCAGGGATCGTCAGCGCCCTCGGCCGCTCGGGCATCAACCGGGACAATCTCGAGGACTTCATCCAGACCGACGCCGCCATCAACCCGGGCAACTCCGGCGGTGCGCTCGTCAGCCTCGACGGGGAGCTGGTCGGCATCAATTCCGTGATCCTTTCCTCGCAGGGCGGTGGCAACATCGGCATCGGCTTCGCCATTCCCTCGAACATGGTCCGCTCGATCATGGAGCAGCTCATCGAGCATGGCGAAGTGAGCCGCGGACAGCTCGGTGTCAGCACCATCAGCCTGTCGCCCGAGTTCCGCAAGAGCCTCGGGCTCGCCGAAAATACCCAGGGCGCGCTCGTGACCCAGGTAGCCGAAGGCTCCGCCGCTGCGCGCGCGGGCATTGCGGTCAGCGACGTGATCACCTCGGTGCGCGGCCAGGCTATCCGGACCAACGCGGAGCTGCGCAATGCCATCGGGCTGCTGAAAGTGGGCGACTCCGTTGCGATCGGCCTGCTGCGCGAAGGCCGGCCGATGACGCTGAGTGCAATCCTGCGGGAACCGGCGCAGCTCGCGGACGCTTCGGCGATCCACCCGGCGCTCGCGGGCGCCGAGCTCGTCGAGGCGACCGAAGATGCCGGCGGCGGCGTGCGAGTCCGCACGGTGCAGCCGGGCAGTCCGGCTGCGCAGGTTGGCCTGCTGCCGGAGGACCGCATCATCGCGGTCAACCGCGCGCGAATTGCGAGCCTCCTGCAGCTGCGCGAAGCGGCCAAGGACCAGACGTCGCTGCTGCTGCAGCTGCGCCGCGGCAACCAGGTGCTGCTGCTGCCGTTGCGCTGAGCCTCGCCGCGGCAGGCCACGTATTACGGCAGGCTCCGTATAATCGGGCCATGGCCCGGCGATCTGTCTGCGTGCTCGGCGGTTCCGGATTTGTCGGCACACAGCTCTGCGCCGCGCTCGCCCGTCAGGGCTGGCTCATTACCGTGCCGACCCGCAATCCCGTCGCCGCGCGCCACCTCAGCGTGCTGCCGGCGCTCGCCGTGGTCGCGGCGGACGTTCACGACGAAGACCGGCTGGCAGTGCTTTGCGCCGGCCAGGATGCCGTCGTCAACCTGATCGGCATCCTGAACGAGCGCGGCCGCGACGGCAGCGGCTTCGAACGCTCCCACGTCGAGCTCGCGCGGACCCTGGTCGCAGCCTGTCGCCGCCAGCGCGTGCCCCGGCTGTTGCAGATGAGTGCTCTCAATGCGGACGCGGACAATGGCCCGAGCCACTACCTGCGGAGCAAAGGCCGGGCCGAACGGGTCATTCGCGACGAATGCGGAGCCGACCTGCAATGGACGATCTTCCGGCCGTCCGTGATCTTCGGCCCGCGCGACGATTTCGCGAACCGGTTTGCCCGGCTGCTGAAGGTGATTCCACTCGCGTTTCCGCTCGCGCGTCCCGGCGCGCGCTTCGCACCGGTCTGGATCGAGGATGTCGTGGCGGCATTCATGCGCGCCCTGGCGGATGACGCGACGGCCGGCGAGTGCTACGAACTGGCGGGCCCGGAGATCCTGACGCTGCGCGAGATCGTGGCGATGGTGCGGGACCGGCTTGGAGTCCGGCGCGCGATCATCGGGCTGCCGGATTTCGCGGCGCGCGCGCAGGCGGCGGTCTGCGACTTCGTCCCGGGCAAACCGTTTTCCACTGACAACTACCGTTCCCTGCTGGTCGACAGCGTGGCCCGCTCCGACGGCTTTGCCCGCCTCGGCATCCGGCCGCAGCCGTTCAGCGCCATCCTGCCGCGCTATTCCGCTTAGCGCCCGGGTTCAGGCCGGGGGGCACAGCCGACCGCGCGCTGGCGCATCGCGCTCGAGCAGTTTCATCACGGAATAGAACGCCGGCAGGTCGTTGCCGAGCCGTACCAGTTCGGCGGTCAGCGCCGGCACGCAGCGGTGATAGGCAGCCGCCGCGACGAGCCGTGCATTGTTGAGCACGCCGGCACGTGCGAGCCCGGCGGCAGCAAGCGTGGCACGCAGCTGTTCGAGCTCGGCTGCCTTCGCGGCGCGCATCGCCTCCTCGTCTGCAGCGCGGGCATAGAGCACTTCCAACCGCGCACGGCTCTCGATCATCGCGTCGGCAACCGCGTCCTGGCGGCGGCGCGCGCGGAGGAAGTCCTCGATCGTGCCGCCTCCGACGCCGGCGGCCAGCCAGCGCCGCAAGCCCTCGATCTCGACCACGGTCGCGAATGCCTCGTTGAAATCGCTGTCACCGGGCGCGTACACCGCCTGGTGCGCGAGTTCGTGGATGATGAGAGCAGCAAGCTCGCGATCGCCGTAAGCGAGCATCGTGTTCAGCACGGGATCGCGCAGGTGCCCGAGTGTCGAATAGGCGATCGCGGGGCCGACGTAGACGTCGAAGCCGCGCTGCGCGAGACGGGCGGCAGCGCGCTCTGCCTTCGCTTCATCGAAGTAGCCGCGATAGGCCACGCAACCGGCGATCGGAAAGCACCAGCTGCGGGGCTTGACCGAGAACTCGGGCGCCGCGAACAGGTTCCAGGTCGCATACGGGCGGTCGAGATCGGCGTAAGTCCGGTAGCTGCCATTGTCGGGAAGTCCGAGTTCCGTCATCGCGAAGTCGCGCGCGCGGCTCGCGTAGTCGAGTCGGCGGCGCAGTGCGGCGTCGGTCTCCGGACGGGCCATCACTTCCTCGATAGGCGCGCGCCGGCGATTCATCTCGAGCTGTCCGCCCGCCACGTGCAGGTAATAGCAGCCGGACATACCCGCGCAGGCGAGAGCAAGCACGAGCCGGCGGGTCAGGCGTGAGAGGGAATCGCGTAACATTGCCGGATGAAAGTCTATCTGGTCGGCGGCGCCGTTCGTGACGAGCTGCTTGGCCGGCCAGTCGCCGAACGCGACTGGGTCGTGGTCGGCGCGACTCCCGGGGAAATGCTGGACGCGGGCTTCCGCCAGGTCGGACGCGACTTTCCGGTGTTCCTGCACCCCGACACCCATGAGGAACACGCGCTCGCGCGCACCGAACGCAAGACCGGCCCCGGCTATCGCGGCTTTGAGCTCTGCTATTCACCGGACGTCACGCTCGAACAGGACCTGCAACGGCGCGACCTGACCATCAATGCGATGGCGCGCGACGCGGACGGCACGCTGATCGATCCCTGCAACGGTATGCGCGATATCGGGTCGCGGACCTTGCGTCATGTGTCCGAAGCGTTCAATGAGGACCCGGTCCGCATCCTGCGCGTAGCGCGTTTCCTTGCCCGCTACCAGCCGCTCGGTTTCACGGTCGCGGGGGAGACGGTCGCGCGCATGCGCGCGATGGCGGCCGCCGGCGAAGTCGATGCGCTGGTGCCGGAGCGGGTCTGGCAGGAAATGGACCGCGCGCTCGGCGAAGCGGCGCCGGAGGCGTGGCTGCGCGTGCTGCATGATTGCGGCGCACTCGCGCGCATCCTGCCGGAGCTCGACGCGCTCTATGGCGTTCCGCAGCCGCCGCAGTGGCATCCCGAGATCGACACCGGCCTGCACATGGAACTCGTGCTGCAGGCCGCGGCAGATTTGACGCCGGAGCCGCGTATCCGTTTCGCCGCGCTGATGCACGATCTCGGCAAGGGCACGACCCCCCGCTCCGTCTGGCCGCGCCACATCGGCCACGAGGAGCGCGGCATACCGCTCGTGCGCGCGGTCGCGGAGCGCCTGCGTGTGCCCGTGGATTACCGCGAACTCGCCGAGCTCGCGTCGTTATGGCATGGGCTGGCGCACCGCGCCGGCGAACTGCGGCCGCGCACCATCCTGAAACTGCTCGAGTCCTGCGACGCGTTCCGGCGCCCGCAGCGCTTCCGCGAACTGCTGGTCGCCTGCGAGGCCGACTATCGTGGCCGCGGCGGCTTGCGCCATCGGCCCTATCCGCAGGCGGATCGGCTGCTGCGCGCGCAGGAGGCCGCGCTCGCGGTCACCCTGACGGCTGCGGAACGCGAGGGGCTGGCCGGCGAGGAGATCGGCGAGCGCTTGCGCCGGCGCCGGCTCGAGGCGCTGCGCGCCGAGCGCGCGGATCAGGCGAACAGGTAGACGATCAGCGCGGCGAGCGCGAGGCGGTACAGCGCAAATGGCGCGAGACCGATGCGCGTGATCACTTTCAGCAACCAGTGGATGCACAGGTAGCCGGTCGCCGCGGATACCCCGACACCCAGGCCCATCAACAGCCAGTCGGCGTCATTCGCGGGGTCCTGCAGCAGCTTCAGCAGCTCGTAGGCGCCCGCCATGCCGATACCCGGCACCGCCAGCAGGAACGAGAAGCGAGCGGCCGCCTCGCGCGTCAGGCCGAGCGAACGGCCAAGCGTCATCGTGACGCCGGAACGCGAGGTGCCGGGCATCAGCGAGAGCGCCTGCGCGGCGCCGATCAGCAGGGCATCGCGCCAGCCGATCGTGTACTCGTCGCGCTCCTGCCGGCCAAAATGGTCGGCGAGCCACATCAGCAGGCCGAATCCCGCCAGGGTGAACGCGACGAACACGGGATTGCGCAGGTTTTCCTCGATCCAGCCGCCGAACAGCAAGCCCGCCAGGCCGACCGGGATGGTGGCGACCAGTACGCACCAGGCGAGGCGCGCATCGGGCGAGAGCGGGCCGCGGCGGAACGAACCGAACCACGCGCGGGCCATCGCGAGGAGTTGCTGGCGGAAGTACGCGACCACCGCCAACAACGTGCCGACGTGCACGGCGACGTCGAACGCGAGTCCCTGGTCCTCCCATCCCGCAAAGTGCGGCACCAGGATCAGGTGACCGGAACTCGAGATGGGCAGGAACTCCGACAGCCCCTGCACGATCGCCAGCACGATGGCTTCAATCGGATTCACCGCTGCTCCTCATGG
>JALYJS010000490.1 GCA_030799345.1 Pseudomonadota bacterium
ATACGACGCCCGCGCCCGCGGCGACGGCGGCTCCGGCCGCGCACGCCGGTCCGCCTATGCGCGATGCATCCGCGGATCGCGGCGAGGTCGCGCGCGTCGACGCAGACCTGCTGGATACCCTGCTGAATGCTGCGGGCGAAGTGAGCATCTACCGTGCGCGGCTCGAGCAGCAGGTCTCCTCGATCGAGTTCAATCTCGCCGAGCTCGGCCGGGTCGTGCAACGCCTTAAGGACCAGCTGCGCAAGCTCGAGATCGAAACCGAAGCGCAGATCCTGCATCGCCACGTGGATTCGGGCACGCGCCGCGACGACTTCGACCCGCTCGAACTCGACCGCTACTCCTCGATCCAGCAGTACTCGCGCGCGCTCGCCGAAACATCGTCGGACGTCGCGAGCGTCCAGGGACTGCTGGCGAGCCAGACGCGCGACGCGCAGAACCTGCTGACCCAGCAGGGACGTATCGTCTCGGAACTGCAGGGCGGGCTGATGCGCACGCGCATGGTGCCGTTCCAGCGCCATGTACAGCGCCTGACGCGCATCGCGCGCCAGGCCGCGGCGGAGACCGGCAAGAAAGTCGAGGTGCATATCAGCGGTGCGGCCGGCGAGCTCGACCGCCAGGTTCTGGAGCGCATGCTGGCGCCCTTCGAGCACATGCTGCGCAATGCCATCGTCCACGGCATCGAACTGCCGGCGGATCGCGCCGCGGCCGGCAAGAACGAAACCGGCGCCATCGACGTCGCGCTGAAGCGCGAGGGATCGGAGGTCGTGATCACCGTCGCCGACGACGGCGCGGGCGTCAACCTGCGGGCGGTCCGCGACCGTGCCGTATCGCTCGGGCTCACGACGCCGAAAGACGAACTGTCGGACGAGCAGGCATTGCAGCTCATTCTCGAGCCCGGCTTTTCGACGGCGGGGAAGATCACGCAGTCGGCGGGCCGCGGCGTCGGCATGGACGTCGTCGCGACCGAGATCAAGAAGCTCGGCGGTTCGCTGTACACCGAGACCTGGGCCGGCAAGGGCACGCGGTTCACGGTGCGGCTGCCATTCACGCTGGCGATCAGCCAGGCGCTGGTCGTGCGGGTCGGCGAAGAACTGTTTGCGTTGCCGTTGCCGACGGTCGAGGGCGTCGTGCGCGTGCCTCGCTCGGAGGTGCTGAAGCATCTCGGAGAGGAATCCGCGAGCTTCGACTACGGCGGGCAGAAGTACCGCTTCCAGCACCTGGCGAACTTTGTCGGCGGCACGCCGGCCTCGGTGCCGGAGCACGACACCGCGGTGCCGGTGATCCTGGTACGTGCCGGCGAGCATTCGACCGCCGTCGTGACCGATGAGCTCATCGGCAGCCGCGAGATCGTCGTCAAGACCGTCGGGCCGCAGATTTCCGGCATCCGCGGCATCTCCGGCGCGACCATCCTCGGGGACGGGCGCATCTGCGTGATCCTCGATGTCGGCGCGCTGGTGCGCTCCGAATGGCGGCAGCGAGCCACACCCGATCCGCGCATCGCCGGCCAGGTGGACCGGCGCGTGTTCGCGCTCGTGGTGGATGACTCGATCACCGTGCGGCGCGTGACACAGCGTCTGCTGGAACGCAACGGCATGCGGGTCATGACCGCGAAAGATGGCCTCGAGGCCGTTTCCGTGCTGCAGGACGAAGTGCCCGACGTGATCCTGCTGGACATCGAGATGCCGCGCATGGACGGCTACGAAGTCGCCTCGCACGTGCGCAACGATTCGCGCCTGCGGGACATTCCGATCGTGATGATCACCTCCCGCGTCGGCGAGAAGCACCGCGCGCGCGCGATCGAGCTCGGCGTGAACGAATACATCGGCAAGCCCTACCAGGAAGGCCAGCTGCTGCAGGCCATCGAGCCGCTCGTGCGGCGGCGGGCGTCGTGAGCACGGACCAGGAACTCTACGGGCTGCTCGTGCCGCTGCTCGACGAGCGCCTGCTGGTGCCGCGTGCGTGTGTCGCCGAGGTGACCGGTTTTCAGCCGCTGCAGGAGATGCCGGGCGCGCCGCCGTGGTATCTCGGCATCGCGGCCTGGAACGGTCGCGGTGTGCCGGTCGTGTCGTTCGAGGGCGCCTGCGGCAAGCGCATCCCGGTAATCGGCGGCCGCACCCGCATCGTGATCTTTACCTGCCTGGGGCAGAAGCTGCCGGCCGGGCATTTTGGCGTCGCCACCCAGGGATTCCCGCAACTCGTGCGCGTCAGTCCACAGGTGATCGCGCCGGACACCTCGCGTGTCTTCCCGGAACGCAGTCCCGTGCTGTGCCAGGTGCGCATGGTGAACGAGCTGCCGCTGATTCCCGACCTCGAGCACCTCGAGGAAATGATCGCCGACGAAACCACCGTCACCGCCTGATCAGCCGAGCGCAAGCTCCGGCGCCAGCCGCTGCAACGCCTGGGAGTCCAGGCGAACCGCTGCCGCGGGCGTCGAGGCGATCAGCTCGCGCTCGATCAATGCCGATAGCGACAGGGGTCGCGACAGCCTGCCCAGCCACCGCAAGTCCATGACCGATACCGGGCCCGCGGCGAGCAGTTCGCCCAGGCGCGCGAGTGAATCGCCCTGCCGGCCCGCGCATAGCGTGAGCAATTCCCCGGGTGTCTCCGCGTGGTCCACGCGCGTGACCCGCGCGGCCGCCGTGACGGCCGCCGTGCGGATACGATCGGGCGCGCGCGCCTGAAACAGGAGCAACAGGTCGCCGGCCACGGGTTCGCGCGCGGCGCGCGTGCAGAGGAGCTGCTTGCGCACCGGGCTGCCGAGCGTGTGCGGTACCGGCGCGGCTGAGAAAAGCTCAGCCTGGGTCTGGCCGGCGAGTTCCGGCACCAGCCGGTCATGGCTTGCCGCGTCGAGCGGCAACAGCCAGGCGTCACGCCCGGGCGCGGGCCGGGCGGAAATATCGGCGAGCGCGTGACGGAATATCTCGCGTCCATGACGGTCGCGGCCCTTGCGTTCGAAGCCGAGGTCGCCGAGCAGCAGCAACACATGATCCTCGTGCGGTGGCACAAATGCCTGTAGCGCCTTGCGCTGGCGACGCGCGATCGTCAGGGCGGCGGCGACCACCGGCTCCACCGCGCGGCGCCCGCGCGAGCCGTCGGTGACGGCGATGGCCGCGAGCGCAATCTCGCCGTCATCGGCGGTCAGCACGCCGAGCGCGACCGGCCGGCCATGGTCGTTGGCCAGCAGAACGCGGGTGCCGACTGCTTCAAGCCGGTTCGACAGGTAGGGATCGAAGGGTTCGCAGTCGGCGGCCAGCATCGCCTCGAGTGCCGGATTGGCCGCCGCCGCGCGCGGCTCGATCTCGACGACCGTGATCTCGCGGCGCTGCCCGGCGAGTGCTTCGAGCCACGCCAGCGCATCGCAGGGCGTCAGCACGCGGTGGCCGAGCCCGGCCCCGCTCGCAAGCCGGTGCAGGCGGCCATCATCGGCGATCAGGAGCTCCACGAGTCGGGCGTGCAGTGCGCCGAGCATGCGCAGATCGGCGCGGTCGAATTCGGTCCGCGCCGGGACGAAATGCGCGGCAAGGTCGCGCCGCGACGGCATCGGCAGGTCCGGAATCTTGACCAGCGGCTCGAATCGCCACAGCGCCACCCGCCGGCGCAGCACGTCCGGATCCGTCGTCGCTTCGTCCCAGCTTTTCTGCTCGACGCACAGCTCGAGGCCGAGCGACGCGCTGTCCCGCGCGATCGCAGCGAGCGTCGGCGCATGATGTTCGCTGCCGGGAGCGAAGCAGAGATAGGGATCGAGCAGCAGGCGCATGGGCCCGATGTCGGCAAGCGCTGCGACGATGGCCGGAGATTCGTTCAATTCAGGTCACCCGCTGCCGATTGCAGGACCGCTAGCGCGGCAACCGCTGCGGTCTCGCTGCGGAGCACGCGCGG
>JALYJS010000496.1 GCA_030799345.1 Pseudomonadota bacterium
CTTCTACCAGTCCGAGCATGAGTCCCATGGGGTCCGGGTCATGACCGGACAATGCGTCAGTATCTTCGAGGGCGAAGACCGCGTCGCTGCCGTCGCCTGCAACGATGGCATGCGCATCCCGGCGGATCTGGTGATCGTCGGCATCGGGCTCGTGCCGAACGTCGATATCGCTGTGGCTGCCGGCATCGCCTGCGGGGACGGCATCATCGTCGACGAACACTGCCGCACCAGCGATCCAAGCGTGTACGCGATCGGCGACTGCAGTCTGCATCCAAGCCCGCGCTATGGCAGGCCAATCCGCCTCGAGTCCGTGGACAACGCTTTCGAACAGGCGAAGACCGCGGCGGCGAATCTCTGCGGCAAGCCGACCGTGCACGACAAGACACCGTGGTTCTGGTCCGACCAGTACGACCTCAAGCTGCAGATCGTTGGCTTGTCGCAGCATTATGACAACGTCGTCATGCGCGGGGACCCGGCCGCAAAGAGCTTCAGCTGCTGTTATCTGCGGGACGGCGAGCTGATCGCCCTCGACGCGGTCAATCATGGCAAGGATTTCATGGCTGCCCGCAAGCTGATCGCCGAGCGCGCACGCCCGGACCCGGTCCGCCTCGCAGATGCATCGCTCGCCCTGCGCGACACTTTATAATCGCCGTATGGACAAGATCGACGTCGTCGAGCGCGAGTTCCGCGCCATGCTCGCAAAAGTGACCGGGGGGCTGGCGCCGCAGGACTACGGCGCGGCTTTCTGGGACTGGTGGCTGCACCTCGCGCGATCGCCGGAAAAGCAGGCCGAACTGCAGCAGACCGCGATGCAGCAAGCGATGGATCTCTGGCGCTTCAGCGCCGAAGCCGCGCAGGGCAAGCCGCTGGCGCCGAGCGATAGCGGGGACCGTCGCTTTGCGAGCCCCGCCTGGCAGCAATACCCATTTAATGTGTACGCACAGGCGTTCCAGAACGGTATGGCGCTGCTCGAGCAGGCATCGCGCGGGGTCGAGGGCGTCGAGCCGCGCAACGCGCAGCTCGTCGAGTTCGCCGCGCGCCAGGCCGCTGAAAGACTGTCGCCCGCCAACAATCCGCTGACCAATCCCGAGGTGTTGCAGCAGACTGTCGCCGAGCGCGGTCAGAATCTCGCGCGTGGCTACAAGCACTTCCTCGAGGACATGGAGCGCACGCTCTCGGGCGGCGACATGCCGGGCATCGAGGAATTCCGCGTCGGCGAGAAAGTCGCCGTCACCGAAGGTCAGGTCGTTTACCGCAATGACCTGATCGAACTGATCCAGTACACCCCGACCACCCCTGACGTGCATGCGGAACCGGTGCTGATCGTCCCCGCCTGGATCATGAAGTACTACATCCTCGACCTGTCGCCGAAGAATTCGCTCGTGGCGTGGCTGGTGGACCAGGGATTCACGGTCTTCATGATGTCGTGGAAGAACCCGACGGCTGCGGACCGCGAGCTCGGCATGGACGACTACGTGCGCAAGGGCATCTACGAGGCGCTCGACGCGGTCGCGACGATCGTGCCGGATCGCGGCATCCACGCGGTCGGCTATTGCATCGGCGGCACCCTGCTTTCGGTTGCAGCAGCCGCCCTCGCCGAGTGGGGCGATTCGCGCATCCAGGACATCACGCTGTTCGCCGCGCAGACCGATTTCAGCGAGCCCGGCGAGCTTTCGCTCTATATCAGCCCGGCGCAGATCGAGATGCTGGAAGCGCTGATGTACAAGGAAGGCGTGCTCGATTCGAAACAGATGGGCGGCGCCTTCGCGATGCTGCGCGCGCACGACCTGCTCTGGCAGCCGGCCGTGAAGTCGTACCTGAAGGGCGAGCGCGACGGCATGATCGACCTGATGGCCTGGAATGCCGACGGCACCCGGATGCCGTGGAAGATGCACACCGAGTACCTGGTCGGTCTCTACCTGAACAACGATCTTGCGGAAGGACGCTTCAAGGTCGAGGGCGAAACCGTCCAGCTCAGTGACATCCGCGTGCCGATGTTCGTGGTCGGCACCGAGACCGATCACGTCGCGCCGTGGAAATCCGTCTACAAGCTGAGCGGCCTGACCTCGTCGCCGGAATTCACCTTCCTGCTGACCAGCGGTGGCCACAACGCGGGGATCATCAGCGGCCCGGTTCATCCGAAACGCCGCCACCGCATCCATACGGCGCGGTCGGGCGAACTGACGCTCACCGCGGATGAATGGTTCGAATCGATCGCGCCGCTGCCCGGCTCCTGGTGGCCGGCCTGGGCGGAGTGGTTGAAGGCGCATTCCGCGGCGGATCGCGGCGCAGCGCCCGCAATGGGCGCGCCGGATGCCGGCTATCCGCCGCTCGGCGATGCGCCGGGCGAGTACGTCCTCCAGCGCTGAATTCGCCCGCCGACGTTTACCCTTCGACCGGCGTCCAGCGCGCCGCGCGGCGCGTATTGCGGTCACCCATCGTTTCACCGTCGTAAGTCATCGGCTGCGCTGCCGGCAGGCCCTTCGGCTGCGGATCGAAGGCACGGATGCAGAGCACCGCGACTGTCTTCTCCCCCTCCTCGGTCACCGCGCCCAGGTATCCGCCGCAGCGGCCGCAGAACAGGAAGTCCGCGGTTTGCTGGCCAAATCGATAGCGCGACAAAAGGGTCGCATCCGCTTGCGTGAAGCGCACCGATCCCTTGGGATCGGACGTATACACACCACCGTGCTTCAGGCAGAAGGAACACTGGCAGGCTCGCACCGGCCACTGCGCGGCCGGCACGGCGGTACGGTATTCGAAACCAACCGCGCCGCAGTGGCACTGCCCGCGATAGGCCTTCACTTGCGGATACTCGAAGGCAGCTCCTCGAAGTCCGAAGCGTGCGGCATGGCGGCGAGCGCCAGCCGCAGGTCCTCGGGCGGTGCGATCAGCTTGCGCGCCACGAGATCCAGCCAGCCGCCTTCGCTCTGGATCCGCGCAGCCACCCGGCCATCGGCGAGAATGACTTCGTTTACCAGGCGGAAGCGCGAACCGTCAGGAGCCATGCCCCCGAGCGCAAGCGTGACCGTGATCGGTTCGTGCAGGCCCACCTCGCGGAAGTATTCGAGTACGTCGCGTCGCACCACCGGCCCGATCCGGCGCTTCGCGAACTCCGTGACCGGAAAGCCATTCAGCCTGAAGAAGTCCATGCGTGAATCCACGCACTTGTTCAGGTACGCGAAGTTCGCCATGTGGGCGTTCGCGTCCATGTCCGACCAGCCGGCGATCGTCGCGTAGGCGTGCGGCGATTCGCTCATGT
>JALYJS010000523.1 GCA_030799345.1 Pseudomonadota bacterium
GTTCGAGGCCGATGCTGCCGGGGGCCTCGAATTCCAGCGGCCGCGATCCCGGCAATTCAACTGGGCGACCGATCCAGCATGCCGTGCGGTTCAGGCGCGCCAGCGCACGCGAACCATAGCGATCGTCGACGATCGCGCCCAGCCGGATGTCCCGACCCTGCTGCAGCGCGACGCCCTGGACGGCCTCCGCCACGAGGCCTTTGAATTGCGCGATGCGCCCGTACTCGGCGCCCGCCGCCGCCGCCATCTGCTCGAGCTGGCGCCGGTGATCGAAGGCGAGTATGCAGAGATCGCCGGCCTGGCGCGCAATGGACGGCACGCGATGCAGCGATGCAATGCGCTCATCGAGGTCGGGCCGTGCGGGCGGAGTGGGGCGCGACAGGAATTCGTCCAGTTCGTCGCGGGTCGGCATGGCGGGCGTGCAGCCGTGGCGCGTGACCACCATGGCACCCGAGGCATTGCCGCGGCGCGCGCAATGCGCAGCCGGAAGTCCCGCGATCCAGTCGCTCAGGTAGCCCGACAGGAAAGCATCGCCGGCGCCGAGCACGTTCATTACTTCGACCGGGAATCCGGCGACGACCACGCCTTGCGCTACGGAAGCCGGGATCGTTCCTTCGAACACGACGGAACCGGCGACACCGCGCTTCAGGACGATCGTTGCCTGCGTGCAGCTGCGGATCGCGTGCAACGCTTCGAGGACGGTGTTGCCGCCGCCCGCGACCTGGATTTCCTCTTCGGTGCCGACCACGAGGTCGCAGTCCGGCAGGAAAGCCTGCAACTGCCGCGTGACTTCGGCCGCAGCCTGCGCGCGTTCCGCGCCGCTGCCATGACTGGCCTGGCCCCACAGCACCGGGCGGTAATCGATGTCGAGAACGATGCGAAGTCCGTGCTGCTTTGCAAGTGCAATCGCGCGGCGCGAGGCTTCGCGTACCGATTCGGTCGACAGGTGAGTGCCCGTCAGCGCCAGCGCCTTTGCGGTCGCAAACGGGGCCGCCTCGACATCGGCCGCATCGAGCGCCATGTCGGCGCAGTTCTCGCGATAGAAGATGTGCGGGAAGTGCTCCGCATCCTCAATGCCGAGCAGCACGAGGCCGGTCAGCCGGCTGGGATCCGTGCGAACGGCCGTGACGTCGACGCCTTCGGCCGCGAGCGTCTCGCGCACGAAACGGCCCATGTGTTCGTCGCCGACGCGCGTCAGCATCGCGACCCGGAGACCCAGCCGCGCAAGTCCAACCGCGACGTTGGCCGACGATCCACCGAGATACTTGGCGAAGGTCTGCGTATCCTCCAGCCGCGCGCCGCGCTCGAGTCCGTACAGGTCGACGGCGGCACGGCCCAGGCAGATTAAGTCGGTTGCCTGCGTCATCGCTTTCCGGTGGACGGCCCGCCGGAGGCCGGCTCCCAGTACGCAGCGTCCGGCTGCATCGTCCATTCATGTTCAGCCGCGAACTCCGGAACGGTATAGGGCAGACCGGGCAGGTGGCGGATCACCCAGGAGTAGTACATGCCGTAGCCGGGCGCCGCACACTGCGCATGATCGTTGCCGGCCATGATCCGGATAGTGTCGTACTGACGCACCTTGAAGACGTCTTCGCCGTGTTCCGCGTGGCCAAAGCCCTGCGGATGCGTGAACCGGTAATGATAGATCTCGGGCTGCGGATGATGGTGTGGCGGATAGCTTGACCAGCCGCCCTGCAGCGTCACGACTTCGCCCAGCACGAGCTGCACCTCGGGCGGCGAGTTACGCCCGTCGAAAATCGTACGCACGAGCCTGAGACAGCGGTCTCCGACCTGGCCCGCGCCGCGGCGCTCGTCGGCGACATCTCCGGGCCGGAACACCCGCGGCGTGAATGACGCCTGGTTGTCGCAGGCATACACCGTGAGTTCCGCGTCGCTGACGGCGCGGATCTCGAGTGGCGTGCCGGCCGGGGCGTGCACGCAGGCCGGGGAATCGTCAAACAGCGATTCGCGCGCGAGTTCGAAGCTGTGTCCGCCAGCCTGGCCTGAGACATTGCCTTGCATCAGCAGGAACGCCGTCTCAGTCTCGAGCGTCGCGGCGTGGCATTCGCCGGCGCAAAGCCTGAGCACACCCATCGAGATGCCGGTATCGGCATCGGCTTCGCCCGCGGTTGTAATGGCCGTGAAGCCGCGGGAAAATCCCTCGCGGTTCCGGGTGATCAGTGTGCTCATGCTATTGCCTCCGGTCAGCCGGTCGGGACCGGCGTCCACGCGCCGCTTGCGTGCGAGCGCTCCATCGCTTCCATGACGAGCTGCACCTGCAGTCCGACGTCGAAGCCGGGCCGCGCGGGAACGCCGTCGACGATCGCGCGCAGAAGGTTGCGCGCTTCGATCACCTTCAGGTCGTTGATGCCGAGGCCATGACCAGGCGCCGGGCAGAAGAACCTGTAGTCCGGGTGTTCGGGACCCGCGAGGATCGTCCGGAAACCGCGCCGTCCCGCTGCATCCGATTCCGTGTAGAGCCGTATTTCGTTCATGCG
>JALYJS010000527.1 GCA_030799345.1 Pseudomonadota bacterium
GAGCAGTACCGTGTACTCGCGCAGCAAACGGCCGCGCGCCCAGCTGACATCCACGAGGAAGGAAACGAACGGTTCGCTGATGGCATCGCGCGAACGGACCAGAAGGACACTGCGGCCGTCCTGGCCGCGTCCGACGCGGAATTCGATTGAATTCAGGAACGCCGGCCGGTCGAGGCCGTAACGCTCGAATACCTCGTTGGTAGCGAGTTCGGCCTTGAGCGCCGCGAGCTCCTCCGGCGTGGCGGCAACCAAGTCGATCTCGGCCGACAACGGCTCGTTAAGCGATGAATTGAGCCGGATTTCGCCGAGTCCGAGCGCAAGCGCGGCCGCTGGCGTCAGCAGTATCGCCGAAATGAGTGCCCGCAATTTCCAGCTCATCTTGACTCCCCAAGGCTGCGCCGCCGTTCCGAGCATCGGCCGCGAGCATGCGAAATGGGTGGGAAACCGATCACAAGTCCCTGATCCTTTGGACTATAGCTTACACGCCGGATTTACCAAAATCTTGCCCCGCGTCACGCAATCACGGAGCTGGACCAGTGGGGCCGGACAGCCATGCAATGTCTTGATTCGCCGGCTTCAGCGGGTAATGTCCGGGGTCGGCGAAATGACGTCCGCGCACTGGGCTCGATGGCGCAACGTGTGGTCCATCAGCACGAGCAACAGCATCGCCTCGGCGATCGGAACCGCCCGCAGGCCGACGCAGGGATCGTGGCGCCCGGTCGTGACGATCTCGGTAGCCGCACCGTTTACATCTACCGTACGGCCTGGCACCTGGATGCTGGATGTCGGCTTGAATGACACGTGCACGAGCAGGTCCTGCCCCGAACTCAGGCCGCCCAGGGTTCCGCCGGAATGATTTGACGCAAACCCGCCCGGCAACAGTTCATCGCGGTGCTCGGACCCGCGCTGCGTCGCGACCTGTACGCCATCGCCGATCTCCACGGCCTTTGCCGCATTGATGCCCATCATCGCGAAGGCGATGTCGGCATCGAGCCGATCGAACATCGGCTCGCCGAGACCGGGCCGCACGCCCTGCGCGCGCACCGACACGCGCGCCCCGACGGAATCGCCGTCCTTGCGCAGCTGCCAGAGATAATCTTCGAGCAGCTGCAGCCGGGCCGGATCCGCGCAGAAGAATGGATTGCCGCGCGCCGACTCGAGATCCACGCAGTCGAGCCGGTGCGGACCGGCCTGCGACAGCCAGCCAGCGACCTCGATGCCGTGTTTCTCGCGCAGGTACTTGCGCGCGATTGCGCCCGCTGCGACCGACGCGACGGTGATGCGGGCAGAGGACCGCCCGCCGCCGCGATGGTCGCGGAAACCGTATTTCTGCTGATAGGTGTAGTCGGCATGTCCCGGCCGGAACCGGTCCCTGATCCGGTCGTAGTCGCGCGACCGGGCATCGACATTCTCGATCAGCAGTCCGATCGCGGTTCCCGTCGTGCGGCCTTCAAACACGCCGGAAAGGATGCGCACCTGGTCCGGTTCCTTGCGCTGGCTGGTGTGGCGCGAGGTGCCGGTCCGCCGCAGTTCGAGGTCGGCCTGTAGATCGGCTTCCGATAGCTCGAGCCCTGGCGGGCAGCCGTCGACGATGGCGCCGAGTGCGGCGCCGTGGCTTTCGCCAAATGTGGTGACGCAGAACGACCGGCCGATGGTGTTGCCCGACATCGTGCTACTCCGGCAAGTCGCTGCTTCGCAGCATGAACACGCCGCCGCCGCCCCGCTCGAATTGGAGCCAGGTAAACGGCAGCCCGCGATGGCGGCGGCGCACCGCCGCGGCGGTATTACCCGTCTCAACCACGAGGATTCCGTTCGGACTCAGGTGCCGCCGCGCGCCTTTTAGTATGCGGTCGATGATGGCAAGACCGCCGTCTGCCGCGCGCAATCCGAGCGCGGGCTCCGCGCTGAACTCCCGCGGCAGCCGGCGCATCTCGGTCACGGAGACATACGGCGGATTGCTCACGATGACATCGTACCGCCGACCGCGCAGGCCAACATAGACATCGGCGCGCCGCAGCGTTACTCGTCCAGTGAGTCCGTGACGCCGCACGTTGCCGCGCGCAACCGACAGTGCGCGCGGCGACACATCGGTGGCATCGACTCGGGCGCGCGGCAATGCGTGCGCGGCGGCGACCGCTATGCAGCCCGAGCCGGTGCCGATATCCAGCACGCGCTGTACGGCACTCGGGTCAGTCCACGGCGCAAAGCCGCGCTCGCACAGCTCCGCGATCGGTGAACGCGGCACGAGGACGTCCGGCGTCACCCGTATCTCGTGCCCGGCAAACCAGGTGACGCCCGTAAGATATGCCGACGGAATGCGTTCCCCGATGCGGCGGAGGACCAGCGCCTCGACCCGCGCTTCGGCACCTGGCGGGAGCGCCAGGCGGTAACTCGCCGGGGCGGACGCGTGCGCCAGCCCGAGTGCGTGAAACACGAGCGCAGCGGCATCGTCCTGGGCGTTGTCGGTACCGTGCCCGTAGTGCAGACGCGCCCGGTCCAGTCGCCGCGCGGTCTGGTCCAGCATTTCGCCGACGGTACGGGGAGCGGAACCTGCCGCGGCACGCGGGCTTTTTTTCATCGGCGCGAGTCTAACCGCCGGGAGCCGGGATCGTCCGAGGCATTGTGGGATACTTTGCAGCGAAATGAATCGCCCACTCCAGTTCGCCGTCATCGCGCTCGCCATACTGGCCGGTATCGTCACGGCGTACCTGCTCAAACGCGAGCCGCCGCCGGCCGCGCTTCTGCATGCGACCCTGTTCGAAGCGCCGAGGCCCATGCCCGCCATGCGCCTGACCGACCACCGGGGTCAACCGTATGGCGCCGAACGGCTGCGTGGGCGCTGGACATTCCTGTTCTTCGGTTTCACGAATTGTCCCGACATCTGCCCGACCACGCTCGCAACGCTCGCGGCCGTCCGGGCCGGGCTTGCCGACTTGCCCGCGTCGGAGCGGCCCGAGGTGGTGCTGGTCAGCGTCGATCCGGCGCGCGACACGCCGGAAATCCTCGCGCGTTACGTCGCGCATTTCGATCCGACGTTCACCGGTCTGACGGGCGATACGGCGGCGATCGAGGCGCTGACCCGGGAGCTTGGAATCGCCGTCGTCATCGGAGCCCCGGACACCCACGGCGCTTATACCGTGGATCATACGGCGGCGATCCTGCTGGTCGATGCGGACGCGGCCTGGACGGCCGTATTCGGGACTCCGCACCGCGCTGAAACCATCGCCGCCGATTACCGCGCCATCATTGACCGGCGAGCGCGGTAGTGTCGCGATGACTGGCGGCTTCCGCGATCGCGCATTCATCGGCCTGCAGCACCTGCTGCCACAGCACGCGCTGTCGCGCCTGGTCGGTGCGGCCGCCCGGAGCCGAATCGGTTTCCTGCGCTCCGCGCTGATCCAGGGATTCTTGCGCTTCTATCCGGTCGACCTGTCGGAAGCGGTGCGGCCCGACCCGCGCGATTACCTGAGCTTCAACGATTTCTTCACGCGGCAGCTGCGGCCGGACGCACGGCCGGCCGATCCGGACCCGCGTGCCGCAGTCTGTCCGGTGGACGGCATCGTGAGCCAGGCCGGCACGATCAACGGCGATACGATCGTTCAGGCCAAGGGCATCGGATATTCGGCGGCTGCCCTGCTCGGCGGAGACGAGACGGCGGCCGCGGAATTTGCCGGCGGCACATTTGCGACGCTCTACCTCGCCCCCCACAACTATCACCGCATTCACATGCCGATGGCGGGAACGCTCAGGCTCGCCCGCTTCATACCAGGCGATCTGTATAGCGTTAACGCGGCGACGGCCGCGGCGGTGCCCGGGCTCTTCACGCGCAACGAACGCATGGCATGCCTGTTCGACACCGTGGCGGGTCCCATGGCCGTCGTGCTGGTTGGAGCGCTCTTCGTCGGCAGCATGAGTCTCGCCTGGACGGGCATCGTGCGCCCGCGCGCGCGTCGCGCCGTGACCGAATTGCCGGCACGCGACCCGATTATCGCGCTCGATCGAAGCGCCGAGCTCGGCAGTTTCAACATGGGTTCGACCGTCATCGTGCTGTTCGGCCCGTCGGGACCGACACTAGCGCCGGGTCTCCTCCCCGGCAGCGAAGTCCGGGTCGGCGCGCGGCTCGCGACGGTCCCGTGAGCGGCGGCGACTGGCGTCCGACCGCCGACGCGAACGTTATGCGACATCGTGCGGCGATGCTGGCGCGGGCGCGCGCATGGTTTGCGTCGCAGCAGGTGCTCGAAGTCCAGACCCCGCTGCTTTCGTCGGCGGCCGTCAGCGATCCCGCGATCGAGTCGATTGCGGTAGTGGCCGGTTCCGGGCGCCGGCAGTTCCTGCAGACGTCGCCGGAGTATCCGATGAAGCGGTTGCTCGCCGCCGGAATCGGCGACTGCTACCAGATCTGCCCGGTTTTCCGCGACGGCGAGTCGGGACGCCTGCACAGCCCCGAGTTCACGATGATCGAGTGGTACCGGCTCAGATTCGGCGTCGAGGAACTCCAGCGCGACGTCGCCGGACTGTTGCAGGCGACGACCGCCGGTCTCCGTCTGTTCGCGCCGGCACGTTCGATTACTTACCGCGAAGCCATCCGGCAATCCTGCGGCCTGGACATCCGCAGCGCCTCGGTCGACAACATCGCCGCCACACTGGCGGCAAACGGTATCCGGCCCGTTGCCACCGCGGACTGGGACATCGATGCCTGGCTCGATCTGTTGATGGGCGCGGTCGTCGGGCCTGGACTCGGCTTCGAGGCACCGGTATTCGTGCGCGATTATCCCGCTTCGCAGGCGGCACTCGCCAGGCTCCGCGCGGACGACGATGGCACGCCGGTCGCCGAGCGTTTCGAGCTCTACGTGGATGGCGTCGAGCTCGCCAACGGGTTTCACGAGCTCGGCGATGCGGACGAACAGCGCGGTCGCTTCGAGCGTGACCTTGCTGAACGGCGCTCGCGCGGCCAGCCCCTGAACCCGCTCGACGAACGCCTGCTTGCCGCGCTCGCGCACGGCTTGCCGGGCTGTTCAGGCGTTGCGCTCGGCTTCGACCGGCTGGTGCTGGTAACGCTTAAGCTGCCGGGCCTGGCGTCGGCAATGAGTTTCACGGACGATCGCGCCTGAGGAGACGCATGCACCCACCACTCGACGTCGACGGCGATCTGGAGCAGCAGGCCGCAGGCCTGATTTCGGGCGAACGCGACCCGTGGGCCAATGCGGCGAACCTGGCGGCATTGCTGTTCGAGCACCTGCCGGACGTGAACTGGGCCGGCTTCTACTTTCTGCGGGGCGGCGAACTGGTCGTCGGCCCGTTCCAGGGCCGCGTCGCCTGTGTGCGCATCACACCCGGTTCGGGGGTCTGCGGCACGGCGGCCGCGTCGCGGCGCACGCTCATCGTTCCCGACGTCCACGCCTTCGCCGGCCACATCGCGTGCGACCCGGCGTCGAACGCAGAGATCGTAGTGCCGCTCGTGTCGGGCGACCGCCTGATCGGCGTGCTGGATCTCGACAGCCCGACGTTGAATCGATTCAGCGATGCGGATGCGGCATTGCTCGAGAAGCTGGCGGCGCAGCTCGTCGTCGGCAGCGACTGGCACCTGGCCGGGATCGATGGATTCCGCGACGTCTGATAATAGGGGACGCACCCCTTATCAAAGGGGGTGCGTCCCCTCTTTGTCGGCTACTTGACGCGCGAAATGTAGGAACCGGTGCGCGTATCGACGCGGACGATTTCGCCCTGGTTGACGAACAGCGGTACCTTCACCGTGGCGCCGGTCTCCAGTTTCGCGATCTTGGTGCCGCCCGTGACGGTATCGCCGCGCATGCCAGGGTCCGTTTCGACGATCTTGAGTTCGACGTGCGGCGGCGGCATGACGGTCAACGGCTGCCCGTTCCATAGCGTAATGATGCAGACGGTGCCGTCCTTGAGCCACTGTGCCGCTTCGCCGACAGCGGTCTCGCCTGCGGCGAACTGCTCGAACGACTCCGGCTGCATGAAATGCCAGAACTGGCCGTCCGCATAGAGGAACTGCATATCCACGTCCACGACGTCCGCCGCCTCCAGTGAATCGCCGGACTTGAACGTGCGTTCGATTACGCGGCCGGTGCGCAGATTGCGGATCCTGACGCGGTTGAATGCCTGACCCTTGCCCGGCTTGACGAACTCGTTCTCGACAATCGAACACGGGTCGTTGTCGAGCATGACCTTTACGCCTGACCGGAATTCGCTGGTGTTGATGCTGGACATGGGACTTCGCCGCCGGAACCCGGGCCGGCCGGGATAGGTAGTGTAAAAGGGCGCGTATGATAGCCGCTGCCCGGGTCACGGGCCACCCTGCACCGGAGCATGACGCCGGTCGCGATATTCAGGCATTTCAGGGTGCTACTATCCAGCCCTCACCCGCTGGCATGGCGTCCCCGGAGCCGAATTGAAGCAACCCGCCGCCGTTCCAATGATTGCGCTGACGCGCAGCCAGGACAATGTAGAGGCCATCAACAAGGCGTTGCGCAACGCCGGCCACCCCGTGCACGTGACCTGGCTGCCGGATGCGCGCGACCTCGGC
>JALYJS010000065.1 GCA_030799345.1 Pseudomonadota bacterium
ACGTCAGGTGGGCCGTAGCAGCGGCGAACCACAGCCTTCATGGGCGTGGCGTCGCTGGCGAGGGTTGGCGCGGGGCCGCAGGCGTCAGTCCGACTGATGGCGACCGCGAGCCCGCCCAGGAAAATGACTACTACGACCAGCAGGCCAACTGCAATCCGGCGAATCCACTTGCCCATCGTGCCCCCGCTATCTGAACCCTGGGCCCGACTATTCCGGAACCCGGCCGCGGGAGCCAGTGCCTTGCGACGAACGACGGTCAGCGGGGATGGAACGCCGCCTGTCGCGGCGGCTGCTGCGCCGTGGCGTACCAGGTCGCCCAACGGGGGTCGGCCTGGAGCGGGCGCAGCAACGGCGAGTACTCGAGCAGCTACACCGGGCGGCGCCCCGATACGCGCCAGCCCATCTTGTCTGCGTTTTGTTGGCCGGTCCGCAACCATCTGAATGCCTGTTCCGCATCGCCGCGGTGGGCATGGATTTCCGCGATCCGAAAAGCCTCGGCCAGGTCGCCCGCCTCGATCAACGCCTGCAAAGCGGTTTCAGAATCCGCGCGTCGCCCAAGCCCATCGTTGGCCAGCGCCGTAATGAAAAGTCGATCGCTGCCCGCCGGCCATTCGCGGCTTAAAGCCAAAGCCTCTTCGAACCTGCCTTCAACGACGTGTATGAGGCCGTGCAATTCCGGCGGACGCCGCGGTGACGGGTTCAGTTCGTGCAACTCGACCATCTCCCGCAACGCGTCTTCGCGCCGTCCGGAATAAAAGAGAAAGACGCCCAGGTTGTAGCGGCTGGTGTGCGACAAGGGCTCGGCCGCGAGCGCGCGCCGCTGCATCTCGATGGCCTGCGCGAACCGTCCCTCCGCGGCGGCCATCGAGGCAAAGCTGGTCAGCACCAGCGGGCTCTCGGGCTCGAGCTCGAGCGCCACGGCTATATGGTCTTCGGCCGCACGCCGATCGCCGATGATGCGACGATAGTTCGCCAGCCGCACATGCGCCTCGGCCAGGTTCGGGTCGAGCGCAAGCGCGCGTTCTGCGGCATCCCGCAGTTTGCCGAAGTCCTGCTCCGCCGGCATCGTGCCCTCGACCGCGGAAATCCAGTACACGCTCGCGAGACCCGCCCAGGCCTCCGCGAAATCCGGATCGATGGCCAGTGCTTCGTCAAAGTACTTGCGGGCATGCTCGAGATCGCCGGCGCCGCGGCGCTGGAAGAAATGTCGCGCGCGCTGATAGATCTCGCGGGCCTCCGGACTCGCGACGGCCTGCGGCGGCGGGGTGCCGGTCGTTTCCTCGTCCGCGCCGGACACCACGAGTGCAGCGATGACTGCAGTAACCAGCAGCATTGCCGCCAGGATCGCCGGCCGCCGCTGGCTGGATGACAATGCCATCGGCGCGGCCGGCACGGGTTCTGGCGGCGGGGCAATGGGGGCATCGATCCGGCCGATGAAGCGATAGCCGCGGCGCGGAATCGTCTCGATGTAGCGCGGCTGCTCCGCCGGGTCTTCGAGCGCCGTGCGCAGCCGATGCACGGTGCTGTTCAAGGCGGTATCGAAGTCCACGACGCCCTGGGGCCACAACCGTGCGATCAGCCGTTCGCGCGTAACCAGCTCGCCGGGATGTGCCAGGAGCTCTTCGAGCACGCTGAGCGGCTGAATCTGCAACCGTATGCGCGTTCCGTTCTTCTGGAGCTCGCCGAGCTGGCGGCGCAGCGTCCAGCCGTCAAAGTGGACTTCGTCGGCAGCAGTCATCCGTTTTCCGCCTGCAGTAACACGGGTCGACCAATCCACATTACACGCGGCCCTAGCGGTCAGAAACATATCAGACGGCGGTCAGACAAATTCCATTGCCCGCAAGATGCTGCCGACCTACGAATGAAACACGTGCCGTGTTACGTTGCGCCGCACATTCGCGTAGAGAAATTAGACATAAGATGAATGTTGAACATGGAGGAACTGACTGTGACGATGAAATCTGATTTGCCGAGCTGCCCCGCACGCGGGATAGTCCGCAGCCTGCTGATGATAGGACTTACGCTCGCGCCGACTGCACTGCTGGCCGATGTCGGCGACGCCGTGACCATCGCCTCCGGGCTCAGCAACCCCCGGGGCATCGCCTTTGCGGCCAACGGCGCGCTGTATGTTGCCGAAAACGGCCGCGGCGGGCCCGGCCCCTGCATTCTTTCGCCGGTGCAGCCACCCCCGCCCGCGCCGGCGGCATTTCGCTGCTTTGGTGCGACCGGCGCCGTTACGCACATTCTGCCCGGCGGCGGTTTTGAACGCGTCGTGACCGGCCTGCCGTCCATGGCGCTCGCCAACGGAACCTCCGAGGGCGGTCCCGCCAAGCTGTCCTTCCAGGGCATGACCGGCTACCTGACCATGGGGCTGGGCGGCGATCCGACCGCGGTTCGCGAGGAACTCGGTGGCCTGGGCGATCTCTTTGGCACGCTGCTGCGCGTCACGCCTGCCGGCAAGTACCAGGTCGTTGCGGATGTGTCCGCCCACGAAGCGGCGCTCAATCCTGCCGGCGGCCCGGTCGACTCGAACCCCTATGGGGTGCTCGCGCAGCCGGGGCGGCGCATCGTCGCCGATGCCGGCGCCAACGCGCTGATCGAGGTGCTCGCCAACGGCCGCACCCGTACGCTGGCCTTGCCGCCGTCGCTGCTGGTGCCTTTCCCTCGCGATGCCGTGACAACTTCCGTCACGGAAGGCCCGGATGGCGCGCTCTACGCCGGGCTGCTCACGGGGTTTCCGTTCTTCCAGGGCAGCGCGTCCGTCCTGCGGATCGCAAGCGACGGCTCGAGCATCGAGACGTATGCCGGCGGTTACACCGCCATCATTGATCTTGCATTCGATGCGGGCGGCGCGCTTTACGTACTGGAAACTGCGAGCGGGCAGGTGGCCCCATTCCCGCCGCCGACTCCCGGCCTTGGGGCCGGTCGCCTGAAGCGCCAGTGCCCGGGCGGCGCGCCCACCGTGCTGCTCGATGGACTGACATTCCCGGGTGGGTTCGCAATCGGAGCGGACGACGCCGCCTACATCACCAACTTCGGCACTTCCGCGACCGGCGGAGAAGTGCTGCGGCTGCCGTTGTCGCCGTGCTAGTCATGCACTGACTGGCGGTGGCGCTTCGCAATCGACGACGGCCCTGTTCGAGCATTGAAGTGAAAGGCCCCGCGAGGGGCCTTTCGTTTGGTCAGGCGGAGCGAACCTCAGGCGCTGAAGTCGCAGATACAGCCCGCCAGTGCGGTACGCTGCGACAGGCACGGAGGAAGTCCGCCTTGCGTTATCTGCTGGTCGTCTGTCTGCTGGGATTTCATGTCCTGGCCTCCGCGGAATCGCCAGCCGCGGCCTTCGAAGTCACGGCGCTCCCCGCAGCCCAAGGCACTGCGGATGTGGCAGATGTCACCGACGGCTCGCTCGATGCCCGGTTCGGTCCCTACGACTACGTCGAATCACGCATGAGCGCACCGGCTTTCTGGCTGCGCCTGCGTGCGACGGAGGGAATTGCGGCCGGAAACACCCTGCCCGCGCTTCGCGTCCGCCAGGGTCGCCACCTGACGCTGCAGGTCTATCGAGCGGGCGCCGATGCAAGCGGTCCGCTGCCGGTTGCCGCTGTCCAGTCCGCCTTTCGCGGCGAACAAACCGTGCTGTATGCGCTTCCCGGAGGGCTCCCTGCGGATACGCCCTTGTACGTGCGGATAGCGGCGGAAGGCCGTGGCGCCGAGGCACTCCAGTTCGGGCTCGCGCCATTCAATGAGGCGCTCGCGCAGGGTGCCGAGCATGCGCGCATGATCGCACTCGCCTTCGGCGCGCTGATGTCCATGGCGCTTGCAGCCTTCGTGATCTGGTTCGTCCTGCAGGAACGGCTGCTGCTCCTGTACGCGACGCTGTTCTCGCTGCAGGCGATCTACATTGCCTTCCTGTCGGGCCAGGGCTTCGACTGGCCGGGCTTGACGTTCACGCGCGCGTTTCATGCCCATGCCTGGAACGTGCCGGCGGCGCTCTCCGGCGCTGCAGCCTGCCTGTTTGCGCGGGAGATCGCGGATCTGCGCCAGTTCTCGCCGCGCATTTACCGCGTGTTCGGCTGGCTCGCGATCGCCTTCATCGTGCTCGGGTTCGCGAACTTCGCCCATCTGGTCGGCGCCGGCGGACTGGTCGCGCCGATCGGCAACCTGATTTTCGTCGGCGTCGCAATCTTCACGCTGGTCGTCGCCTTCCTGGCCTGGCGGCGCGGCAACCGGGCGGCGGGCTGGTTCCTGATTGCCTGGGGCCTGCTTGAAATATTCACGATCGCGACCGCCGCCAGTTTCCTGGTCGGCAACGCGGAACCGCTCGTGCACTACGGACTGCCGCTGTCGATGGTCGCCGCGGCCATCCTGGTGGCGCTTGGCGTCGCCGACCGGCTGCGCGAGCAGCGTCTCGCGCTGTCGGATGCCGAGCGGCGCGCGCAGACCGATCCCCTGACCGGCGTGCTGAACCGGCGCTCGCTGATCGAGCGCCTCGATGCGGCCTGCCGTCGTGCCCAGGCGCGCGGCCTGCCGATCGCGCTGCTGTTCATTGATCTCGATCATTTCAAGGCCATCAACGACACCCGCGGGCATCTCGCCGGCGATGCCTGCCTGAAGGCGGTCATCACGCCGATACAGTCCGAGCTGCGCCAATCCGACGTGATTGGTCGCTATGGCGGCGAGGAGTTCGTCGTGATCCTGAGCAGCGCCGATGCGCCAGCGGCACACGCGATCGCACAGCGCATCCGCCTGCGCGTGGCGGAACTCCAGGTCGAGGGCTTCGGCTCCCCAATCAGCCTGACGTGCAGCATCGGCGTCGCGACCAGCGATACGCTCGGCGTCTGGGGCGAGCAACTGGTGGCCCGCGCGGACGCCGCCGTTTACGTTGCCAAGAACGCCGGCCGCAACCAGGTCCAGGTCGCGCAACCCGTCGCAGCCTGATCGGTCGCGCCGCGCCGGCGGCACGCGCGCCTGTGCGCCTCACTCAAGCGGCCGGCCACGCGTCTCCGGCAGGCCGAACGCCCCGACGACGAAACAGAGCGCGGCCACGCCAACCGGATACCAGAGGCCGGCGAACACGTCGCCGGTGGCCGCGACGATCGTGAAGGCGACTGCCGGCAGCAAGCCGCCGAACCAGCCGTTGCCGAAGTTCTGCGGGAACGACACCGCGGAATAACGGATACGCGCCGGGAACAGCTCAACCAGGAGCGCACCGTACGAACCGGTGGCCAGGGCTGCAATGCACAGCAACAGCACGAGGATCCCGATCACGCGCAGCCGGTCGATGTCCGCGGGATCCGCCTCTGCACGGTACCCTGCAGCCGTGAGCGCCTGCTGCGCGCCGGACTGGAACGCTGCGACGGCGCTCGCGAGCCCATCGCCCGAAAGCGCAGACGGATCGGGGGCGATGATCGACTCGCCGCCGATGTCGAGGCGCGCCGGCCCGGGCGCGGCCAGCGGCACGGTCGCGTGGCCGACGCCCGAGCGCGCAAGCAGCGACTTGACGATGTCACAGGAGCGCGCGTCGTAGCGCCGGTTGCCGAGCGGGTCGAACTGCAGCGAACAATCGTCATGCGCGGCATGAACGACGACCGGCGATTCCTGCTGGGCCCGGGCGAGTGCGGGATTGGCCGACGTCAGCAAGGCCTCGAACAGCGGAAAATAGCCGAGCACCGCCAGCAGCAGGCCGCCGAGCAGCACCGGCCGGCGGCCGATGCGGTCGGAAAGCCAGCCGGACAGCAGGATGAGCGGCGCACCGAGCACAAGCGCACAACCCGCGAGCAGCGTCACCGTCGCACTGTCCACGCGCGCGATGCGCTCGATGAAGAAGAACGCATAGAACGTGCTCGCATAGAACAGTACGGCCTGCCCGGCGACGCATCCGAAGGTGCCGACCAGCAGATAGCGGACGTTGTGCCACTGCAGGAACAGCTCGCGCAACGGCGCCCGGGACAGCGAGCGGGACGCCTTCATCCGCCGGAACACCGGACTCTCGTGCAGGCGCAGGCGGATCCAGAGCGAGATGCCGAGCAGGACGATCGAAGCCAGGAACGGCACGCGCCAGCCCCAGGCGGCGAAGCTGTCCGGCGTCATCGCCGAACGCGTCGCCATGATCACGACGAGCGAGAGCAGGAACCCGCCTATTGCCGTCGCCGGAATCCAGCTCGTATACAGGCCGCGCCGCTCCGTCGGCGCATGTTCCGCCACGTAAACGATGGCGCCGCCGAACTCGCCGCCGATCGCGAGCCCCTGGAGAATCCGCAGCACCACGAGCGTGACCGGCGCCGCGATGCCGATCGACTCGTAGCCCGGCAGCACGCCGACCAGCACGGTCGCGACGCCCATCAGCGTCAGCGTCGCAAGAAACGTGTTCTTGCGCCCGGTCAGGTCGCCGATGCGGCCGAACAGCAAGGCGCCGAGCGGCCGCACGATGAAACCGACCGCGAAGGTGGCCAGCGCGAAGATGAAGCCTGTAGTCGGATCCACCGCCGAGAAAAAATGCGCGGCGATTAAGCTTGCGAGCGAGCCGTAAAGGAAAAAGTCGTACCACTCGAACAGCGTGCCGAGCGCCGAGGCGCCGATCACGTGCGATGGCGCGGACTGCCCGGGCGGTGCGTCTGCCGCGCCTGCGGACACGCCGCTAGCGCCCGGTGGATTCCGGTGCACGGTGGATCACGCCGTCCTTCATGACAAAGCGCACGTCCTCGACGACCTTGATGTCCGCGAGCGGATCGCCGGGCACCGCGACGATGTCGGCGAGCAGGCCTGCGCGCAGCCGGCCGCGATCCAGGACGCGCAGCAGCGCGGCCGCATTAATCGTGCCTGTGCGCAGCGCGTCCGCCGCGCTCATGCCGTGCTCGACGTAGGAGGTGAACTCCTTGCCGCTCATCGCGTGCGGGCCCGCCCCCGCGTCGGTGCCGAGCGCGACCTTGACGCCCGCCGCGAACGCTGCGCGCATGCTGTCGCCGACCCGGGCCTTGATGTATTCGTTCTTCTCATGCAGCACCGGCGGCAGGTCGTAGGGCTCGAACCACTGGTACAGCGTCGGCACCAGCCAGGTGCCGTTCTTCTTAAGCGCGGCGATCGCCTCCTCAGTCAGCAGCGATCCGTGCTCGATCGAATCGACGCCGGCCTCGGCGGCCGCGATGATTCCTTCCGGGCCATGCGCATGGGCGGCCACCGGGATACCGTGCATGCGTGCTTCGGAGACGACGGCACGGAGCTCCTCTGCCGTGTACTGCTGCGCACCGACCGGTCCTTCGTAACTCATCACGCCCGCGGTCGCGCAGATCTTGATGACCTGCGCACCGTGCTTGATCTGGTAGCGGATGGCCTTTGCGATCTGCCCGGCGCCGTCGGCGACGCCCTTCTCCGGTCCACCATCGAACAGGCCTGGTGCGTAGCCAGTCGCGTCGCAGTGGCCGCCGGTCGCGCCAATTGCATGACCGCCCGGGACGATGCGCGGGCCTTCGATGTCGCCGCGCTCGATCGCGTGCATCAGCGAGACATCCTGGAACCCGGAAGACCCGACATTGCGCACGGTTGTGAACCCGCTCTGCAGCGTCTCGCGCGCATAGCGTACGCCGAGCAGCGCGAAGTCGATGTCCGTCCACTCCACACCGCGCGATTCCCAGCCTTCACCGAGGTCGGAGCCGAGGTGCACGTGCATGTCGATGAAGCCCGGCAGCAGCGTCAAGCCGGCCAGCTCCACGACGTGGGCTCCGTCGGGCAGGGTCGCAGGATTGATGGACACGATCCGTGCGCCGTCCACGACCACGACCGCCGGGGTGACGCGCCGGCCGGCGTCGACATCCACGTACGCATCGGCCTTCAGCACCAGCACTTCCGCCAGTGCCGCGGCCGGCAGCAGACAGGCCGCCGCCGCGATCCGGATCCGTCCAGCCCGATTCATGATATCGCTCCGTTTCCGTGGGTTCAGGCGTTACGCAGGAACACCGGCAGCTTGCGGCCGATGCGGTAGAGCTTGTGGCCGATGCGCTTCAGCGGATTCGGCGGACGCGGCGGCCGCCGGTCCCAGGCCGCATTGTGGCGCACGTCGAATTCGGCGAGCGCGGCCGCGAGATCGCCTTCGGCGCCGATGCGGCGCCAGAACTCCGGAAAGCGCTCGCGCCCTTCCTCGAGCCGGAATGGCATCCAGTTCGTCTTGTCCCTCAGGAACAGCCGGATGTTCGCATCGACGGTGACGCAATAGTCGGCTGCGACGTCATACGCTGTCGCGTTCTTCGGGCAATGCCAGAGGATCGCGTAGCGATAGGCATTGATGATGCCGGTGTGTGAACGGCGCGCCCAGCTCGTGGCGACCGGCCCGACATCGCGCGTCAGGTGCACATAGAAAGCCCGGTCACCGAAGCGGCGGTCGAGGCGCCCGAGCAGCCAGGCCAGCCGGTTGTCGGACTCGATGTGACGGTCGGGATAGTCAAAGTGGGGCTCGCCGAGCAGGCCGCTGCGCGATTCATGCGCGCTGGTGAAATTCGTGATGTGCGAGCAGGCGCGCGCGAAGGTTTTCGATCCGCTGCGGCCGGTGCTGAGGACGAACACATTCATCCGCCCGCAGTATAGCCGCTGGCCAGCGCCGCCATTCCGGCGGTTTCGACTCATTCTCGATCACGACCGTCGATTTTCCGGTTTGTCTTGCCCTCCCCGCGGATGCGGGTCATGCTCCGGCCCATCGTGCGCGAATCCCTGCACCGGTATTTGCTGCTCGCCACAGCGCTCGTCGTGACGGCTCCCGCGTCGGCTCAGCAAGGCGCGCTGACCGTGCCGCGCAACCTCGACCAGCTCACGGATCGCGCCGCGGTCATCTTCCGCGGCAATGTCGTCAGCGCGCAGGTCGAAAAGCATCCGGAATTCCAGTCCCTCGACACGGTCGTCGTGACGATGCGGGTGCGCGAGATGCTGAAAGGCGAGCCCCGCACGACCTATACGTTCCGCCAGTACATCTGGGACATCCGCGATCGATTCAATGCCGCCGGCTACCGCAAGGGCCAGGACCTGCTGCTGATGATGATCGAGCCGAGCGCTGCCGGACTCTCAAGTCCCGCCGGCCACGACCAGGGGCGTTTCCGCATCCAGCGCGATGCCGAAGGCCGCGAAGTCGCAGCGAATGGCCACGGCAATTTCCGCCTGTTCGACGGTCTCGCGGCGGAGGCCGCCAAGGAAGGCGCCCTGCTCTCGCCGGCGTCGGTGCGCCTGGCCGAGACGCACCAGCGCGGTCCGGTCGCGGTGGCCGAACTGACGCGCCTGATCCGCGAACTCGCCGTGGAGAATCGCTGAGATGCCGGCCAACACGCTACTGCGTGTCCTGGTGCCGGTGCCGGTGGCGCTGGCGACGGCGTTGCTCTGCACGGCAGGGACAGCCGTTGCGGGCGGACCCCTGTTC
>JALYJS010000023.1 GCA_030799345.1 Pseudomonadota bacterium
GCGCGCGGCCTCGTAGACCGCCCCGCTCCCGCGTTCCTTGCCGAAGATTGCGCTCGAGTGGCCGGTCTCGCCGCGGACCTCCAGCGTCCAGGAATTGACGCCGCGCCGCCCGACGGTGGCGGTGCCATCGATGGCCGCCTCGAAGCTGAGCGCAAGATCGCTCTGGCCGGCGAGCGCGAGCATCGGCGCGCGCGCTGCGGCGAGCGGCAGGCCCGCGTCTTCCTCGTCGCCCGTGAGCATCACCGTGATGCGCCGGTCCGCCAGCGCGCCGACCGCGTGCAGTGCTCGCAGGGCCTGGATCATCACGACGATGCCGCCTTTCATGTCCGCCGTGCCGGTGCCGTGGGCGCGCACGCCGTCGCGCCGGAAACGCTCGCCGACGAGCACCGTATCGAGGTGCCCGAGCAGCAGCAGGCGCTTGCCCTTCGTCCCCTTCGTCTCTGCCACCAGATGTCCCGCACGTTTCATGCCGTCCGGCACGTCGAGCCAGCGGGTCTCGAATCCGATGGCCTGCAGCTCCGCCGCGACGACGTCGCCTACCGCGCGCACTCCCGCCAGATCTTCCGTCGGACTTGCGATGTTGACCGTCTTTTCCAGCAGGGCCTCGGCAGCTGCTTGTTCTTTTGTCGCGTGGTTCGCGATCGTCCGTTCCGTACGATCGAGTGCCGCCTGCGCGGAAGCGGCGCCGACAAGCGCGAGCAAGGCGGCTGCATGGATGAGGCAACGGGTGATTCTTGACATGGAAGTACCGTTTCGCATTGTGGTCAGTCTAGCCGTCAACCAGCAGCTCGCGAAACTCCCCGCGCATGCAGTGATTGGACGCTGCCGACGAACCGTAACCGCCGACGTTCAGGAGCGCCAGCAGGTCGCCTTCCGCAATCGGCGGCAGTTCGACCTCCTCGGCAAGCAGGTCGATGCCTTCGTTGATGTTGCCCGCGAGGGTCACGCGCGAGAGTGGCTTGCCTGCGACGGGACAAAGCGGAGCTACCGCCATCGGCGTGCGGTAATAGGCGTAAAGGTTCTCGATGCCCAGGCCGGCATCCACGCCCACGAAGCGCGTGCCCCCCTTGTCCTCCACGGTGTTGACGCGCACGAGCAGCAGGCCCGCGTCCTTGACCAGGTAATCGCCCGGCTCCACCTGGATGCGCAGACCGCGAGGAACGGCATAGCCTGCAATGATCTGTGCCCAGCGCGCGAGGTCGATCGGACTGTCGGCCTCCGCGACCCGCAGGCCAATGCCGCCGCCGATGTTCAGGGTGCGGATATCCGGATGCGCATCCAGCAGCACGCCGGTGCGCTCGAGCACCCGGTCGAGCACTTCCAGCGCGTCCCCCTGGTAACCGCTGCCGATATGGAAATGCAGCGTCTCGACGCGCATTCCCGCCGCGCGCGCGACAGCAAGCGCCTCGTCGAAGCGATCCTGGTAGATACCGAATTTGGTCGGCTTGGCGCCGGCATAACGCAGCTTCTCGTTGTAGCCGGCACCGAGTTCGGGATTGATCCGGATACCGATGCGCCGCCCGGGACAGCGCTGGCCGAGCCGGCGGATCGTGGAGATCGAGTCGCAGTTGACGTGCACGCCCGGATGCCGCTGCAGGCAGTCGAGGTCGGTCTCCGATACCGACGTGCCGGTATAGGAGATCTCGGCTTCCTCGAAGCCGGCCTGGCGCGCGTATATCAGCTCGGCCGGCGAGCAGGCGTCGATACCGCAGCGGCCCTGCAACTTGAGAAAAGTCACGAGCGGCGCGAATCGGTTTGCCTTGATCGCGAAAAACGCGTCATGAGCGACGCGCTCGGAATCGAGCGCGGCGCGCAGGCGTTCCAGGTTGTCGCGGACGCGCGCGGCGCGATAGACGAACGTCGGCGTGCCGGTCGAGGCTGCCAGCGCCTCCAGGTCACGCCCGCCGAAATGCAGCCGGCCATCGCGATAGCAGAGGTCTTCGCGTTCCCACCACAGCTTGCCGCTTTGCATCCGGATTTCCCGCACCCGCGTTGACACCGTTGGATCGAGCCCGGATGCTATGTACCTGGACGCCGCGCCGCAACTCTCGCCCCATGTCTCGCCCTGAAACACGCTATGCCAGGTCCGCCGGGGGTCA
>JALYJS010000050.1 GCA_030799345.1 Pseudomonadota bacterium
CGGCGGCTGGCCACTGACGATGTTCCTGTCCCCGGACGACCTGACGCCGTTCTTTGGCGGCACCTACTTTCCATCCGTGCCGCGTCACGGCCTGCCCGCCTTCACGGACCTGCTGGAGCGCGTCGCCGCGTTTTACCGTGACGAGCGGGACACGGTGCGCAAGCAGAATGCGTCATTGCGCGAGGTATTCGGGGAACTCGTGCCGCCGGCAGCGCCGGATGGCACGGTACTGTCGCGCGAGCCGATTGCCGTCGCGCGCCGCGAACTCGAGTCGTCCTTCGACCCGCGCTTCGGCGGCTTTGGTGCGGCGCCGAAGTTTCCGCATCCGGCCAGCATCGAGCGCTTGCTGCGCGACTGGCAGGCGACAGCCGGATCGCCGGAGCCGGATCTCAAGGCGCTCTACATGGCGACGCTGACCCTGAAACGCATGGCCGACGGCGGCATTTACGACCACCTCGGCGGCGGTTTCAGCCGCTACTCGGTCGATCCGTACTGGATGATTCCGCACTTCGAGAAGATGCTCTATGACAACGGGCCACTGCTCGCGCTGCTCGCCCAGGCGGCCGTCGCAACCGGCGACCGGTTCTACCGCGGCAAGGCACTGGAGACAGCGGCGTGGGCGCTGCGCGAAATGCGTGCGCCCGAGGGCGGGTTCTACTCGACCATCGATGCGGACTCCGAAGGGCATGAGGGACGTTTCTACGTCTGGCAGCCGCGGGAAGTCGAGTCGCTCGTGACTGCGGACGAATACCGCGTGCTCGCGATGCGCTTCGGGTTCGACCGCGAACCGAACTTCGAGGGCGCCTGGCATCTGCACTGCTTTGTCGACATCGAGCAGATCGCCGCCGAAACCGCGCTTGAAACCGCCCGCGTATCGGCACTGCTGGATGCCGGCCGGGCAAAACTCTTCGCCGCGCGCGAAGCACGCGTACGGCCCGGCCGCGACGACAAGGTGCTGACCGCGTGGAACGGACTCATGATTCGCGGACTGGCGATCAGCGGCCGGCTCCTCGGCGAAACATCGCACGTCGACGCCGCCGTTCAGGCCGTGGACTTCCTGCGCCGGGAATGCTGGAAGGACGGCGAGCTGCTTGCGGCATGGAAGGACGGGCGGGCGCGGTTTCCTGCCTACCTGGACGACTACGCATTCCTGCTCGATGCACTGCTCGAACTGCAGCAGGCGCGGTTCCGCACCGAGGATCTCGCGTTCGCATGCGAACTGGCCGACGTTCTGCTCGAGCGTTTCGCGGAACCCGGACGCGGCGGCTTCTGGTTCACGGGCAGCGGCCAGGACCCGCCGATGCACCGGCCGAAGAGTTTTGCCGATGATGCAACGCCCTCGGGCAACGGGATCGCGGCCAGGGCCCTGGCCCGGCTCGGCTGGCTGCTCGGCGACACCCGGTATCTCGATGCGGCGGAGAACACGCTGCGCGGCGGAAGTCAGTCATTCGCGCGCGTGCCGCAGGCGCACACGGCCATGTTGAACGCGCTCGACGAATTCCTCGAACCGGGCGAGATCGTCGTCATCCGCGGCGTGCCGGGACAGCTTGCGGAATGGATCGCAGCGCTCGCGTCGAACTATGCCCCGCGACGCATGATCGTCGCGATACCGGCGAATGCGGCCGGACTCCCGGAAGCGCTTGCCGCCAAGGCGGCACGCGGCGGCACAGTCGCCTATGTCTGCCGGGGACCCCAGTGCTCGGAGCCGATTGCGGACTTGCCGCGCCTGATCCGGGAACTCAATCCTCGGTGACGGTGCGGTATTTTGCGAGGCCCGGATCCGCGCTGGTATAGCGCGGCAGCGAATCGCCGGGTTCAACCCAGCCTGCGCGCTGGTCGTAGAACACGTGACATTGCGGCTCGCGGTCGATGGGGCCGCGGATCGAGCTGCGCTCGACGTGGATCTCCCCCGGGCACAGGGTCGATGCGAAGAACAGCGTCGTGCCGCAGTCTGGACAGAATCCCCGGCGGCTCTGCCGTGACGACGGATACCAGCGGGGTTCCGCGGAGCCCGGCAGCAGGCGGAACCGGTCTTCCCGGCAGCCGACCCAGCTGACGAACGGTGCGCCATGGGCCTCGCGGCAGTAATGGCAATGGCAGTGCGCAAAGAAGAGCGTCGGCGGCGTCACCGAGAACCGGACCGCGCCACACAGGCAACGCCCGTCGAAATCATTCATGCGGCGAGGCGCACGACGAGAACAGCCCACAAGCCGAACAGCAGCAGCGTGCTCGCCACGTAGGCGAGGAACCGGTGCACCACGCGGTTGTACGTCACCTGGATCAGGCTGTGCAGCGCGCGCAGGCCGACGTAGGTCCAGGCCCCCATGACCAGTCCGGGGCTCGAGCCGCCGGTCAACGCGATGGCGATGCACCACACGTAGAACAGCACCGGCACTTCGAACAGGTTGCGGAAATTGTCCGCGGCGTTCGTGTTCTCGAGCCTGCTGGCGGCGGCGCGCGTCGTCGAGATCGACTGCGGGCTGATGCGCCGCGCGCGCATCTCCTTCAGGCGATCCGCATAGAGCTTCACCCAGACCAGCGCGGTGACGCCTGCCATTGCGGCACACGGAAGCCAGACCGGGTCAGGATTCATGCGGCACTCCGTGCTGGCTGCATGCGGCGTACCATATCACCGGATGAATGCGGAACTCGAACCCACCAGCCTCCCCTGCTTCGACGACGTGCAGGCGGCCGCACGTCGACTGTCGGGAATCGCCCGGCGCACGCCTCTTCTGGCCGGTACGCCGCTCGACGAGCTGACCGGCGGGCGTGTGCTGCTGAAGCTCGAGTCGCTGCAGCGCACCGGCTCCTTCAAGATCCGCGGCGCGTACAACCGGCTGGTCCAGCTCGACGCCGACGAGCGCAAGCGCGGCGTTGTCGCATTCTCGTCCGGGAACCATGCCCAGGGGGTGGCGGCGGCGGCGCGGACGCTCGGCATCGACGCGACGATCGTCATGCCGGCCGACGCGCCGCGCGCGAAGCTCGACGGCACGCGTTCGTTGGGCGCCACCGTCGTGCTCTACGATCGCGACCGCGAGAGCCGGGAGCTGATCGCCGCGCGGCTCGCAACCGAAACCGGCGCGACGCTGGTTCCGGCCTTTGACGATCCGCACGTCATAGCGGGCCAAGGCACGGTCGGACTCGAACTGATGCAGCAGGCGCGCGAACTCGATCTGACACCGGACCAGGTGCTGATCGGCTGCAGCGGCGGCGGACTCGTCAGCGGTTCGGCACTCGCAATCCGCGCGCTTTCACCCACCACGGAAGTGCTCGCCGTGGAGCCCGAAGGGTTCGACGACACGCGCCGCTCGCTCGAGGCCGGCCAGCGGCTGGCGAACGCTCCCGGCGCGCGCACGATCTGCGACGCCCTGATGTCGCCGTCCCCGGGCGTGCTGAATTTTGCCCTGATGCGCGACCTGCTGGCCGGTGGCGTCACGGTCGGCGACACGGAAGTCCGGATCGCGATGGCGTGGGGCTTCCGCCACCTGCGTATCGTGATCGAGCCCGGCGGAGCGGTTGCGCTCGCGGCGGTCCTGGCCGGGCGCGTGCCGATTCACGGCCGCACGATCGCGATTGCCGTCACCGGGGGCAATGTGGACACCGAGACTTTCGTCGAGGCGCTCGGCTAGAGCGTTTCTTCCAGGAACTGGACCACGCCGGTGTCGAGCGAATACCAGGCGCCCACCACCCGCAGTTTCCCGGCTTCGATCAGTCCCTCGATGATTGCCGACCCGCGCCGTAACTGGGTGACCGACGCGAGGATGTTCGCGCGCATCGCCGATTGCTCGAGCGCAGCGTCGTTTCCGCCCGAATCGTTAGTGACGAGCGCTGCGACGCCCGGCCGGATGCGGTCGACGATCGCCTTCAGGTTTGGCGACTGGTTCTGCGTCGGGCGGTGCAACTCCTCGATGGTCGCCATGATCGCGCCACAGGACGTGTGGCCCAGCACGACGACCAGGCGCGTGCCGAATCGCTCCGCTGCGAACTCGACACTGCCGATCAAGGATGGCGCCACGATATTGCCGGCGACGCGGATCACGAACAGGTCGCCCGGTCCCTGGTCGAAGACGATCTCCACCGGAACTCTCGAATCGGAGCAACCGAGCACGATGGCGCAGGGCTCCTGCGCGACGACCAGTTCGGCACGCCGCGCCGCGCTCGCGAGCGAGTCATGACTGCGAACATGGGCGGCGAATCGCGCATTGCCGGCGCGCAGCCGGGCCAGTGCATCCCCGGCCGTGACGCGGCCGGTCATGGCGCGATCTCGGAGCGCAGCTGGGCGATGAATGCGCGGATAAACGCCGAGCGCCGCTCCGCTTCCTGCCTGCCCGCTTCGGTCTGCATCGTGGCGGAAAGTTTAAGCAGCTTCGTGTAGAAGTGGTCGATCGAGGCGCCCGCGTCATCCGGCGCGCGCGACTCGCAGAAGGGATCGTCCGGGTCGTACAGCGGCCGGCCCAGCGCGCTGCCGACCGCGATGCAGCGAGCGATCCCGATAGCGCCCAGTGCGTCCAGCCGGTCCGCATCCTGCACCACCCGGGCTTCAATCGTCCGCGGCGGAATGCCGGCGGAATAACTGTGCGCCTCGATCGCGTGGGCGATGTCCGGCAGCGCATCGGCCGGGTAGCCGGCGGCCCCCAGGAAATCCACAGCGTGCGCCGCGGCCAGGCGCGAGGCGCGCGCCCGGTCGGGTGAATCCTTCGCGACATGGACGCAGTCATGCAGCCAGGCCGCGGGCAGCACGACGTCGACGCGCGCCTTCTCCGCCTCCGCGAGCGCGAGGGCCGCAGCGACGACGCGCCGCAGGTGCACGAGCCCGTGGCCTGGATCGCCGCCCGGCTGTGCCTGGACGAACTGGATGATTCGCGGCTCCCAGTTACGACGCAGGCTTTCGGGTGTCATCGTGAAGGTCATCGTCAAAGTGTAATGCACGCGGAGAATTCGCCGAGCACACCCGCCACGTTGGCGCCGATCTCGGCGACCGCATAGCCACCTTCCTGCACGAATACGGTGGGCAGGCGCGCCGCCGCGAGACAGGCTCCCAGGCGCGGGTAATCGGCGCCCTGCAGCCGGAATGCGCTGATCGGATCGGCCTCGAAGGTGTCGACGCCGAGCGAGACGACGAGTGCATCCGGCGCAAAGCGTCGGATCGCATCCATTGCGACATCGAGCGCAGCGCGGTACTCCGGCCACGCCGTGCCGAGCGGCAGCGGCAGGTTGAGCGTGCAGCCCTCGCCGCGCCCGGCGCCGTGTTCGTCGGCGTACCCTAGAAAATAAGGATATTCGGACTCCGGGGTCGCGTGCAGCGATACAAACAGCACGTCGTCGCGCTCCCAGAAGATTTCCTGCGTGCCATTGCCATGGTGGTAGTCGACGTCCAGCACCGCGATCCGCCTGCGGCCATGATCCAGCAGGTATTGAGCGGCCAGTGCCGCGTTATTCAGATAGCAGTAGCCGCCGTAGAAGCTGGTCCCCGCATGGTGTCCGGGCGGGCGGCACAATGCATACGCTGCGGTCGCTCCCTCGGACACGAGCGCGGCGGCGGTCATCGCGGAACGTGCGGCCGCGAGCGCGGCGTCCCAGGTCCCGGCCACGATCGGCGTGCTCGCATCAAAGGTGTACCAGCCCATCGCGCCATGAATGCCCGAGGGCCGGCGGTCGCGCCGCAAGCCGCGAGCCGGAAAACCGCTCGGCAGCATCGATCCGTCCCGCCCCTTCGCGCTCCAGCGCGCGTAAGCGCCCTGCAGGAATTCCACGAACGCCGGGTCGTGCACGCGCAGCAGGCGTTCTTGCGGGATATCCCGCGGCGCTACCACGGCGAAACCGGCGCGCTCCAGCGCCGCGAGGATGAAGTGCACGCGCTCCGGCGATTCGAAGCTCGGCACCAGCGCGCCGCGGTGCAGTTCGACGCCGCCGTCATGCAGCGCATGCTGCGGTGAATGGACGACTTGCACGCCTGCTACGCCTTCCGCCCGAGCGCCGCGTGAATCCGGTCGCGCAGCTCGCGGTGTTCCTCCCGGTCGAACGCCGGCGCCAGCTCCCAATCGTAAGCCCACGGCTGTGCGGTCACGAACGGCGCCGGCTCGTCGTGAAAGCGCGGTATGACGTGGGCATGCAGCGCCGGATCCTGGTTGCCGAAGATCGCATAGTTGATCCGCACCGCGCGCGTCGCCGAGAGCACCGCGTCGCCGAGAGCGGCCATGTCGGCGAGGAAAGCGGCGCGTTCAACGCCGGCGAGTGCATTCAGCGTGGCCACGACCGGGTCCGGCAGCAGCAGGCAGTAACCGGGCAACACCTGCCGTTCGCCGAGCACGGCCCATCCGGAGGCGAGCCGCGCGACGAAGGTGGGGTCGTCGCCCGCGCGCAGCGCATCGACTCGTCGGTGAATCGCCGTTGACATTCTTGCCTGCAATCACCCGGACCATTCGCGCACGGCGCCAAGGTCCAGATGCACGAAATCGGACGTCGCATAATAGCCGACGCCGCCCTTGCGACTCGCGAGCGCCAGGTCGCGCAGTTTCGCCGTCGGATAACCCGTGAGGCGAACGTCGATTGCCCGGCCCTGCATGTGCAGGCTGTTCGACGACACGCCGGCGGACGCCGACGCCAGCTTTGCGTTGGTCGCGGGCGAACGATAACCGGAGATGATCTCAAATCGCGGTTCGCGTTCGGCTGCAACCGCGAGTTCGTGCAACAGGTCGAACAGGCCTTGGGCGATCGGCAGTACGCCACCGGTGCGGTGATCGCGAAACAGCCAGTCCAGTCGACCGAGCATCGCCGGATCGTGAACGCCATTGCGGACATACAGAGCATCCATCATCTCGCCCGTATGGGTATTGACGAGTATGAGCCGGCGTTCGCCGGCAACCGCCGGAATGGCGCGAGCCGGCAGCAACAGCACCGGCACCACGCAGGCAAGACCTCGCAGCAGCCGGCGGCGGTCGCAGGTGCAGTCGGCCTCAGCCGTCGCTCGGGGCGACATTGACCGGCACGACCCGCGCGCGCGGAAATAAATTGAAATCAGTTGCCGTAGCGATGGTATAGGCACCGAACTGCCGCGCGACCAGCAGCGCGCCGATCGCGAGTTCCGGCATCGGCAGGTCCTCCGCGACGACATCGATGCTGTCGCAGGTCGGGCCGGCAAGCACACAGGCCAGGCGCGGGCCATCGTGCGGATGCACGGTCTCGACCGGAAAACGGGAATGGTCGTAGAGCTGGCCGCTGAACGTCCCGTACAAACCGTCGTCGAGGTAATACCACCAGCGCCCGTCGCGGTGCGCCCGCCCGATGACGGTCGTCAGGCCGACACCCGCGGGGCCGCAGATGAAACGCCCCGGTTCGGCAATGGTCCTGAGCCCCGCAGGCAGCATAGCCAGCGCCGCGCGGATCGGTGCGCAGAACTCGCTGATCGCGGGCGCCGGTTGCAGGTAATCGATCGGAAATCCACCCCCGATATCGAGGACTTCGATCGGACCGAGGCCGAGCCGCCGCGACTCTGCGATCAGGCCGGCGCAGGTTTCGATCGCCTGCATATACTTATCGGGCCGCGCGACCTGGGAACCGACATGAAACGAGAAACCCGAAACGCGGATGTCCGCGGCAGCAGCGCGTTGCACCAGGTCGAGCGCGGCGTCCGCATCGCAACCGAACTTGCGCGACAGGTCAACGATCGCCTCCGGGCTGCGGAATGCGACCCGGACCAGGAGCCGTACACGGTCGCGGTATTGCGCGAACTTGGCGATTTCGTCCGGATTGTCGATGACGAATGTCGTGATGCCGAAATCGAGCGCATGGCGGATGTCCGAATCGCGCTTGATCGGATGTGTGTGGATGCAGCGGGCGGCGTCGATGCCGGCATCGCGCACCAGGTCGACCTCGCCATTGGTCGCGAGGTCGAACCATGCGCCCTCGCGTGCCAGCACCTGCACCACCGTCGCGTCGGGCAGGGGCTTGAGCGCGTAGTGCAGGTCGACACCCGGCAGCGCAGCCGCGAGCGCGTGGTACTGCCTGCGGATGATGTCGCAGTCGATGACGAGCAGCGGCGAGCCAAAGCGATCGGCGAGCGCCTGCAGTCCGGCGGCGGTGTACGGATAGGGCAGTCGCACGACGGACATTCTACCGGACCAGCGGCTCGATCAGCGTCAGCAGGCGGTCAAGGGCGCCGCGATTCGCGTCCAGCACCGCCTTGCCGGCAGCGCCCATAGCCGAACGCCGTCCCACATCGCCAAACAGGCCCATGACGTCCTGCGCGAGCTGCGCGGAGTCAGTGACGATACGCGCCGCTCCCGCGTCGAGCAGCAACTGCGCGATCTCCTCGCTGTTGAAATTGTGCGGGCCGGTCAGCGTGGGCAGACCGAGCGAAACAGGCTCCAGCAGGTTGTGGCCGCCGATCGGCACCAGGCTTCCGGCAACGAACGCGACGTCGGCGGCAGCGTAGAACATCGTCAGCTCACCCATGGTGTCGCCGAGCATCACCGAATCCGATGGCGCGACCCGCACGCCGGCCGAACGGTATGCCGCCTGCTCGCCGCGCCGGGTCAGCAGATCCCGTACCGATTCGAAGCGGTTTGGATGTCGCGGCACCAGTACCAGCAACGCGTCGGCAAAGCGCCGACGTACCTGCTGGTGCGCGTCGAGCACGAGCTGTTCTTCACCTTCGTGCGTGCTGCCGGCCACCCACACCATCCGGTCCGGCGCGTTCTCCTCGCGCCATCGTCGTCCGCGCAACTCGGCATCGTCAGGCGGTTCGAAATCGAATTTGATGTTGCCGGCAACATGGGTGCGCTCGGCCGGCGCGCCGATCGAGCAGAATCGCTCGGCATCCGCCGAGCTCTGGGCCGCGATGACGATGCCATTGGAGAGTGCCTGGCGAAACAGCGGCACGAGGCGCCGGTACCAGCCGATGGAGCGGGGCGACATGCGCGCGCTTGCGAGCACGAGGGGTACACGGCGGCGGCCGCATTCGGAATACAGATTCGGCCACAACTCGGTTTCCAGGATGATCGCAAGTCGCGGACGCACCCGGGCGAAGAAGCGCCGGACCGAACCGGGCAGGTCGAAGGGCACGTAGCGGAGCGTCACGCTGTCGCCGAAAAGCTGGCGCGCGCGCGCGCGTCCGGTCGGTGTAACGGTCGTCAGCACGAGCCGGTGGCCGGGATGACGCTTCATGAGCTGGCGCACCAGCGGCTCGGCCGCCTGAACCTCGCCGACGGAGACAGCGTGAATCCAGATCACTTCACCGTCGAGGCTCGCGCCCAGCCCGAAACGTTCGCCGAGCCCTACGCGATAGCTGGGGTCCCGGAATCCGCGCCATACCTGCAGCAGGAGCGCAAACGGCGCAGCGAAATAGATCAATATGTTGTATAGCAGGCGCATCGGCTGTCAGCCGTCGTGCGCGATGCGCAGCAGCGCGAATCCGCCCTGCCACTCATCACGGGCGACGCCGATCTTCGCAAGACTGCGTGCGAGACGCCCGAGCACACGTTCGCGCCAGGCGCCCGGGACGCGTTCGCGCCCCCGGTCGAAATCGAGTAACCAGACTTTGCCGTCCGGATCGAGCAGGATATTCTGCGCGTTGAGGTCGGCATGATGCACGCCCTGGTCATGGAATCGGCGCAGGCAGCGGCCAATCGACGCCCAGCGTGCATCGTCCATCGCGCCCGCCGCCAGCAGCTCCGACAGGGAGCGGGCGCCCACGATGCGCACCGTGATCAGCTCCGCGACGTAGCTCAGGACGGCGCGCCGATAAATGGCGGCGACTGGCACCGGCACCGGCAGGCCCCGGCGCCGCAATGCCGCAAGCAGACGCAGCTCCCGAAATGAGCGCGTGCGCTCCTCGCCGCAATACAGGTAGTGCTCGCGAGAAACCAGCGCCGGGACGCCGCCGCGCAGATAGCGACGCAGGGCCCACTGGCGTCGGCCGTCGTCGATGAAGTGAATGGAACCACGCCCGCCGGGGAGTTCGGTCAACGCGCCCCCGCCGCGCCAGTGCGCGCGGTCGAAAAGCTGCGGCCCGGGCGTGTCGACGAGTTCGGGATCAAACAGGATCGCGCCGCGGTCGATTGCGAGCCGCTGGAACATTGCCGCTCAGCGCTTCAGCACGAACTCGGCGCTGCAATACGGGCAACGTGCCGTCCCAGTCTGCTCGATCGGCAGGTAGACGCGCGGATGGCTGTTCCAGAGCGTCATGCTGGGCATTGGGCAGGCCAACGGCAGGTCGGCGGTCGTGACCTCGTAGCGGTTCTTTGCGTTGGGCTGTAGCACCGGCGGATTATAACGGCGCCGGGTCGGCCCCCGCGACCATGACCTGCTCCCAGACCTGCGAGACATCCGCCCGCAGCCGGGCGAAGGGTCCGTCGTCGACCAGCGCCGGACGCTGCTCAAGCGACAGATGGTGCGCGGCCTCGCGATACCGGCGGTAGGCGTCCACCAGCCGGTCGATGACCCCGTGATCGACCAGCGCCGCGGATCCGACCGACTCCAGGTGGCGGATCGTGTCCGCGAATTCCGCCAGCGCCGGATGCGCGCGTACATGGCGCAGCACCCAGTACTGCGCCAGGAATTCGATGTCGGCGATGCCGCCCCGATCCTGCTTGAGGTCGAAGCTGCCGGGGTGCGGGCGCACGTGTTCCGCGCGCATGCGCTCGCGCATGGCGACGATGTCGCCGCGCAACGTCTCCAACCGCACCGAAGATATCAGCACCTCGCGCCGCACCCGTTCGAACCCGGCGCCGACGGTGGCGTCGCCCGCGACCCAGCGCGAATGCAGGAGCGCCTGGTGCTCCCAGGTCCATGCTTCGTTCCGCTGATATGCCTCAAAGGCGCGCATCGGCGTGAAGGCCAGCCCGCCCTTGCCGGACGGCCGCAGCCGCACGTCCACCTCGTAGAGGCGACCGGCTGGCGTATGCACGGTCAGCAGATGCACGAGCCGCTGCGCGAGGCGCAGGAAAAACAGTTCGTTGTCCACGACTTTCGGGCCCGTGGTTTGCTGCGTTTCTCCCTCCGAGTCCTGCAGGAAAACGAGATCCAGATCCGACCCGTAGCCGAGCTCCATGCCGCCGAGCTTGCCGTAACCCGCGACCGCGACGCGTACCACGCGCGTACCCGCTGCGGCTGCGCAGCGCGGCTCGCCATACATCGCGGCCGTTTGCCGCCACGCGAGCGCCAGCGCCTGCTCCACGATCAGTTCCGCGACGTCCGTCAACCGGTCGCTGACCTGCATCAGCGGCAGCCGGCCGGTCAGGTCGAGCGTCGCGATGCGAAACATCGACGCGCGCCGGAAATGCCTGAGCGCATCCACCTGGAGCTCCGCGTCCTCGGCGGCGTGTCCGAGCCGTGCGGCGAGCTCGCGCTCGAACTGGCCGCGATCCGGCAGAGTCTCGAATACACGCGAATCGAGCAGTTCATCGAGCAGGAGCGGATGTGCCGCGACCTGACGGGCAAGGTATTCGCCCAGCCGGCAGGTTTGGACCAGTCGCGCGAGAGCCGCCGGATTCTCGTTCAGCAACGCGAGGTAAGCCGTGCGGCCGCCGATCGCCTCGACGATCCGCAGCAGCCGGGCCAGCACTGCCTGTCCGGCAACGCGTTCGCCGCCACCCGTCTCTACGATCGCGGAGACCATCCGGGGGAGCAGCATTGCGAGCCGGCGCCGGCCGTGCTCATCCAGCCGCCGGTAGTAACCCGACTGCCGAAGCTCGAGCAGCATGCGCGCGGCCTCCTCCGCATCGTCGAAGCCGAGCCTGCCGACATCGTGGGCAATTCGCTCGAAGGCGGGTTCGGCGGACCACAACGCATCCAGTGCCGGAGCCATGGTCGCGTCGCCGCGGCCTCCCGGTCCCAGCACGGCATCGCTGAACCACGCCGTAACCCGGCTGCGCTTCGCCTCGAGGGCCTGCAGGAACGACTGGACGTCCGCGAATCCCATCGACCCGGCCAGCCGCAGGCGCGCCTCGTCCGTCCCGGGCAGCGCATGGGTCTGCTCGTCGGCGACCATCTGCAGGCGGTTCTCCACCCGTCGCAGGAATTCGTAGGCGTCGCGCAGCTCGGCGACTGCCGCCCCAGGCAGCAACTTGGCGCCTTCGAGCCGCGGCAGCACGGCGAGCAGCGACGGGTCCTGAAGCCGAGGTTCGGAGCCGCCACGGATGAGCTGCTGGGCCTGGACGATGAACTCGATCTCGCGGATGCCGCCCGGGCCGAGCTTGATGTTGTCCTGCAGGTCGCGGCGCACAACCTCACGCGCGATCATTGCTTTCATCCCGCGCAGGCTTTCGTACACGCCGAAGTCGAGATAACGGCGATACACGAATGGCCTCACGACGGCATCGTAGAGTTCGCGATAGCTTTCCACGGCGGTGATGGCGCGGGCCTTCACGTACGCGTAGCGCTCCCAGTCGCGGCCATGCTGCTGCAGATAGCCTTCGAATGCCGCAAAGTTCGTGACCAGCGGTCCCGGCTCCCCGAATGGCCGCAGGCGCATGTCGACCCGGTACACGAATCCCTCGGGCGTGCGCGCGTCGAGCAGCCGGATCAGCGTCTGGCCGAGCCTGGTGAAGTAGTCCTCGTTAGCGACGGCCTTGCGGCCGTCGGTCTCGCCGTTCTCCGGGTACAGGAAGACGAGATCGATGTCCGACGAAAAATTGAGCTCGCGACCGCCGAGCTTGCCCATGCCGAGCACGATGAGTTCCTGACGTTCTCCGGACGGCGCGCGCGGCACGCCGTATCGAGGCTCGAGCAGGCGTGTGGCAAAAACCAGAGCGGCGCCGATCGCCGCATCCGCGAGCGCGGACAGCTCTTCCAGCACTTCCGGAAGCGGCGCATGGCCTTCGAGGTCTCGCCAGGCAATGCGAACCAGTTCGCGGCGGCGCAGTTGCCGCAAGGCATCCATGAACCGGGAGTCGTCGGGCTCGTCCGCAAGCAGCGCGTTCGCCTGCTCGCGGATCGCACCGGCCAATCGCGGCCGCGCGGATTCGCCGTCGGCTAGCGACGCCAGTAGGCCGGGGTCGCGCGCGCAGGCGTCGGCGACGAATCCGCTGTAACGAAAAATATCCGGACCGATGGAGTTCCCCTTGAGCCGTTCCGCAGCGCGAGCCAGACCGCGATTCTAGTAGGATCGTTGGCGGGCACGGAGGACGCATGATCAGGGCATGGCAGATTCTGGCCGGACTCGCGGCCGGCATCGCGTTGGGAGCGATCTGGGACTGGGCCGGCTGGCCGTCCATGGCGCAGGCCGTTGCGGGCGCCGAGGCCGTCGGCGGCCTGTGGCTCGATGCGCTCAAGATGACGATCGTGCCGCTCGTTTTCTCGCTGATCGTCAGCGGCATCGTTTCGACGACCCATGCGGCCACGGCCGGCAGGGTTACCGGGCGTTCCATCCTGCTGTTTGCGATCCTGTTGCCAGCCGGCGCCGCGGCCAGCGCGCTCGTGACGCCCTTGCTGCTGACGTTGTGGCCGATTCCCGAGCAGGCGGCCGCAGCTCTGGTTGCTGCAACCCCGCCACCCGGCGTCATCCCGGCGGCCGCGACCGGTCCATTCGACTTCATCCGGTCGTTCATCG
>JALYJS010000127.1 GCA_030799345.1 Pseudomonadota bacterium
GGTGCACAGCCCGTGGTCGACTTCCACGGTATTCGCGACCATACCGATCGCGCTGATCGTCGGTGTTTATCTCCGGATACTGCGCCCGGGCCGCGTGCTCGAGGCGACCGCAATCGGCATCGTACTGCTGCTGCTCGCTGTCGGCGGCGGCGGCTGGGTGGATCAGCAACCGGTGCTCCGGGAGTGGTTCAACCTCGACGGGCAGGCGCTCGCATGGTTCGTGATCGGGTATGGATTCATCGCCGCGATATTGCCGGTGTGGCTGCTGCTCGCGCCGCGCGATTACCTGTCCACCTTCATCAAGCTGGGCACGGTCTTCCTGCTGGCGATCGCCATCTGCACGCTCCAGCCGGAAATGAAGATGCCCGCGTTCACCCGTTTCATCGACGGGACCGGGCCGATTTTCAGCGGCAAGCTGTTTCCGTTCCTGTTCATCACGCTCGCCTGCGGCGCGGTTTCCGGGTTTCACGCGCTGGTCTCGTCCGGCACGACGCCGAAGATGATCACGCGCGAAACCGACGTGCGCATGGTGGGGTACGGCTCGATGGCGCTCGAATCCTTCGTCGCAATCATGGCGATGATTGCTGCCTGCGTGCTTGATCCGGGCATTTACTTCGCGATCAACAGCGCCGCCGGGGTCGTCGGCGCCGACCCGGTCACGGCGACGGCGACGATCACTAGCTGGGGATTCCCGGTTACTGCCGCCGACATGCAGGCGCTCGCAGACAGCATGGGTGAGCAAACCCTGTTCGCCCGCACCGGCGGCGCGCCTTCGCTCGCGGTCGGCATGGCAAGCATCTTCGGCAGCGCCTTCGGCCAGGGCATGTTCGCGCTCTGGTACCACTTTGCGATCATGTTCGAGGCGATCTTCATCCTGACCACGCTGGATGCGGGCACGCGGGTCGGCCGCTTCATCATGCAGGACGCGCTCGGTTCGATCTGGGAGCCGCTCGGTCGCACGTCCTGGTATCCCTCGGTCCTGCTCGCCAGCGTGCTGGTCGTGGCGGGCTGGGGATACTTTCTCTACATCGGTGTGATCGATCCGAATGGCGGCATCAACATCCTGTGGCCGCTGTTCGGCATTGCGAACCAGATGCTCGCGGCGATCGCGCTCGCGGTCGTGACGGCTATCTTCGTGCGATCCGGCCGGCTGCGCCATGCCTGGGTGCCCGGACTACCGCTGGCATGGCTCGTGATCGTCACAACGACGGCAGCAGTGCAGAAGATCTTCAGCGACGACCCCAGGATCGGGTTCTTCGCGGCGGCGCGGGACCTCGCGGAGAAGCTTGCCGCCGGGGTGCTGCCACCCGATCGCGCGGCGGTCGCGCCGCAATTGATCTTCAACCAGCAGCTCGACGGCTGGCTGACGGCGTTCTTCCTGCTGATTGTCTGGGTCGTCGTGCTCGACATGCTGATGCGCTGCCGCCAGCATCTGTCCGGCAGGCGCGCCGCGGTCAGCACCGAGACACCCTACGTGGCGACCCAGCTCGCATGACCACCGCGCCGACCCGATTGCACCGCCTGTGGGCCGCACTTCGTACCCTGCTTGGCGACGATGCCTATGAGCGTTATCTGGACCACCAGCGTCGGCGGCATCCGGACTCGGCGCCGTTGCAGCGTGCCGATTTTTACCGGGCGGAACTCGACCGGCGCTGGTCGCAGATCAATCGTTGCTGCTGACCCCGCGGGCATGGCCCGTCCGCCCGCCGAGAGCCAGGGCGTTTCCTGCTATTAGCACTGCCAAACCCATGATCGAAGCCGCACTCCAGCGGTAATTTTCGAACAGCGTTGACATGGCGAGCGCCACCACCGGGAACAGGACGCTCGTGTAGGCCGCGCGCGCAGCACCGATGCGTTGCAGCAGCGCCAGATACAAGCCAAAGGCCAGCGCCGTGCCGAACAGCGACAGGTATAACAGAGAGACAACATACGGCCAGGACGCATCGAAGGCGATCGGCGTCCCGCGCAGGATTGCGATCACGGCAAGCCCGAGCGTGCCGTAGACCATGCCGTAGGCGTTGACGGTCACGACCGGCAACTGGCCGCGCGTGTTGCGCATCGCCGCCATGTTTCCGAGCGAGGCGACGTAAGTGGCACCGAGCGCGAGCAGTGCTCCCTGGATCACCGAGCGGTCGCCGAGCGCGGCCCGTAACTCCGGCAGGAACAGGAGCGCCACGCCCAGCATCCCCGTGGCCGCGGCGAGGAACACGCGGCGTTCCACCGGGACGCCGAAGAAGATGCGCGAATTCACCATGTTGAAAAAAATGATGGAGGTGAACAACACCGCGACCAGGCCGCTCGTCAGGAACTGCGTCGACTGGTAGGTCATCCAGTAGTTCAGGCAGAACAGGGTCAGCCCCTGCAGGGCGACGTAACGATGGTCGCGCCACGACAGTTTCAGGTTGGTGCTGGTGGCTGTCGCATAGGCGAATACGCAGATTGCGGCGAGGCCGAAACGATAGACCAGCGAGATTTCGGGAGCGACCACGCCGAGCTGGAACTTGATCGCGTACCAGGTCGTGCCCCAGATCAGCACGACGATCGCGTAAATGAGCGGACTCGGCACCCCGGCGACATTATTGTTTTTTATAAGTTAAATCAATAACTAAAGCTTAACTCCTCATCAAATATCGCACGTGAGCAAGGCCGCAAAACTCGCTATGATGGCGAGTGATACTGATCGACCGCGGCTGCAATGAGGGGACTGCCGCATGGTTCTGACTGTCGCGATGTTCGCGACGCTCGCACTCGCTGTGCCGGCCGGGATCCCGTCCGACCTCGCGGCGTTGCGCGCGCAATCCGACGCACTGTACACAAGCGGCGATTACCGCGGATCCCTCCAGGCGGCGAGACAGGCGCAGGAGATCGACCGTAGCGATCCCTGGGCCCGCTATGCCTGGGTGCGTGCGCTTGCCGCCATCGACAAGGTTGCCGCGCGCTCTGCGTTGCCGGGACTGCAGGATCCCGCCGCGATCCAGGCGATGAATTCCGAGGAGCGGGCGCAGCTCGAGACCGCGCTCGGCTACCTCTGCCTCGATCTCGGCGTTGATCCGCTCGCTGCCATGCATTTCAGCCAGGTGCCGCCTGGCTCGCAGAGTCATCCGCAGGCGCAGGCGGGGCTCGCCATCGTGTCCGTGCGTCGCGGGCACTCGCGCCAGGCGCTGGTGTACTTCGTCGCCGCGCGTGCTTCCGGCAAGCTCGATCCCTCGCTCGCGGAACTCGAGCGCGAAACGCGCTTCCAGGTCGTCCTGCACGAATTCGGCACTGCGCGCGATCTGCGCGATGCCAATGCCGCCGGCCGGGCCTACGCGGCACTCGACGAATTGCGCCCGCATCACCCTTCGACCTTACGCGCCAGGGCCGACCTTGCGGCGCTACGTGGCGACGCGCCCGCGCGAGAGCGGGCATTGCGCGAATTGCTGGGCGTCGATCGTAGCGCGCCGGGTGCCGCCAGCGAACTGGTCGACACACTGCTCGTGCAGAACCGGCCGCATGATGCGCTCCTGGTGGCCCGCGATCTGGCACCGGACCGACTTGCCGGCGATGCGGGTCTTCAGGCGATCGAGCGAAGCTGGGTTCCGCATCTCGATGCGGTGATCGGCGGCCGCTGGCACAACGGCCAGACACCGCACGACCGGCTGTCGGCGCCGCAACTGCAGATCGCCTGGACCGGAAACAGCAAATACCTGGGCCGTTTCCGCGTGACCGCTGACGCATTCGAGCCGGACTCGGACGCGATACCGGTCGGCGAGCCGTATGGCAGCGCTACGGCGCTGCCGTTTCGGGTCGACCCGTCAACGGACCAGGGACTGGGTGCGCAGCTGCAGTGGGCTCCCACTACGCGTGTCCTCCTCGAAGTGGGACATACGCCGACCTCCTTCGACGTGAGCAACCTGACCGGGGCGATGCGTTTCCGGCTCGCCACGGCCGAGGGACCGTGGACTTTCGGCATTGATCGGCAGGCGGTTGCCGAGTCGCTGCTTTCTTTCGCAGGGGCGATCGATCCGCTGACGGGGCGCGAATGGGGTGGCGTGACGCGCAATCGCGCGTACCTGGGCGGGACTTTCGGCGTCGATGACCTGACGCTGTACGGCAGGCTGTCGGGCGCGATCGTTGAGGGCAAGGGAGTCGACGACAACTCCAAGTGGGAAGCGGAAGCCGGGTTCTGGAAGCGCGCGCGCAGTGGCGAGCGCTGGAGCGCACGCCTCGGCGGCAATGTGAAGGCGCTCGGGTACGACGACAACCGGTCGCATTTCACGATTGGCCACGGCGGTTATTTCAGCCCGCGCAAATTCCTGTCGGCCGGTCCTGTTTTCGACCTGCGCGGGGGGCGGGAAGCGACGACATTCCGGCTGGAGGGTGGCATCGCCTGGCAGGTCGTGCGCGAGTCCTCGAGCGCGTACTTTCCGGAGGACAACCTGCTGCAGGCGGCGAGCGGCAATCTTCGTTACCCCGGCGACTCGCGTGAAGGGCTGGGCGCGCGAATTGCCGCGTCCGTGGAATGGCGGGTCTCGAATCGCTCGGTTGCGGGCGTGCGGCTCGAGGGCGCGCGGGGCGAGGACTTCGATGAAGTCCGGCTGCAGGTCTATACGCGCCGCTGGTCCAGCGGCATCACCGAACCGCTTCGCGTGCGGCCGCAATCGTTACTGCCGCCGGAATCGTTCGAATTGAACTGAATGCGGCTCAGTGGCGCGCCTGGCGCCCGGCGACGAATGCATCCAGGTATTTCGCGAACTGCTCGCCGAGCTCCGGATGGCGGAGACCATATTCGACCGTCGCTTCCAGATATCCAAGCTTGCTGCCGCAGTCATAGCGCTTGCCCTCGAACCGGTACGCATAGACCGGCTCGTCTGCCATCAGGGCTGCGATGCCGTCGGTGAGCTGGATCTCTCCGCCCGCGCCCTGCCCGATCGTTCGCAGCTTCGCGAAGATCGACCCCGACAGCAGGTAGCGGCCGACGACCGCAAGATCGGACGGCGCATCTTCCGGTTTTGGTTTCTCGATGATTCGCCTGACGCGCGCCATGTCGCCGTCAGGCTCGTCGGTCGCGACAATTCCATAGCGACCCGTTTCGCTCCGCGCGACCTGCTGGACGCCGACCAGGCTGCCGCCGGACTGGAGGTAGCGGTCACGCATCTGGGCCAGCACCGGCTGTCGTGCGTCTATCAAGTCATCGGCCAGGTGTACGAAGAATGGCTCGGTGCCGACCACCGGTTGCGCGCAGAGGACCGCGTGGCCGAGACCGAGCGGCGCCGGCTGGCGGATGTAGATGCATGCGGCATCTGAAGGCAGGATGCTGCGCAGCGCCTCGGCGACGTCTTTCTTGCCCTGAGACTCGAGCACCGATTCGAGTTCCGGGTCGGAGTCGAAGTGATCCTCGATCGCGCGCTTGGAACTCCCGGTGATGAATACGAGCTGGCGTGCGCCGGCCGCGAGCGCTTCCTCAGCCGCGTACTGGATCAGCGGCTTGTCGACGATCGGCAGCATTTCCTTGGGACTGGCCTTGGTCGCGGGCAGGAACCGGGTTCCCCGGCCGGCGACCGGAAATACTGCAAAGCGAATGGGTGCGGGACGGCTCACGCCCGGCATGATACCGGAGCCGGGCAGCGCCGGCCCGCACCGTTCGCGTCACCGTCGTCAGCCTGCCGATTTCTCCTCAGAGAAGCGCAGATTGGCCTTGTTCTGTTCGATGAGCTTCTTGCCCAGGCCCTTGACTTTCACCAGCTCGTCGGCGCTCTTGAACGGCCCGTTCTTCTCCCGATACGCGATGATCGCATCGGCTTTTGCCTTGCCGACGCCGTCAAGCTCGCGCGCGAGGGTCTTCGCATCCGCGGTGTTGACATTGACGGGCCCGGCGATGGCGGTCGACGCGAGCAGCATGGCGGCCATGATGGCCGCGCCCAGTCCCTTGATGAGCATTGCATTGACTCCCTTTGACTCGCGCGGCGACCATCGCCGCGCCCGATGCAGAGACTAAGGCGTACAACGCGCCGCCGCGGTGCCGCTTTCATGCGTGTTCAGGGAGAAAGAAGGCAATGCCCCGCGACCTCTTTTATTCAGGCGGGTTTGGACTTGCGTTCGAGACCGGCGACCAGGTCGAAGCGCAGCAGCGGTCGCTGGCTGTCCCAGTGCTTGCAGCCCGGGCACTGCCAGAAATGATCGATGCTGGAGAAGCCGCAGTTTGCACAACGGTAACGCGGCGTGGTCGCGGCGAGCCGCCGCAGAATCGACGCGATATCGCGCACCGCGCGAGCGTCGAGGGCTGTTGGATCGCGGCCGATCGCGCGCACGAGGCCGGCGATTGCGTCGTCCTGCGCCAGGCAGGCGCGCACCTTGTCCTCCAGCGCGGAGAAATCTAGTGCGTCTGCCATGATCGCCGCTATCGCGATCTCGTTGCCGGCATCGGGGCGCGCAGCCACGACGCGCGCGACCGTTGCTTCGCCTTCGCTGCCGGCAGCACGGGCCAGGCGCACGAGCCGCGGCACGGCCTCGATCGCGAGCGCCGGATCGTGCGCGATGACCGCAGCCAGCAGGCGTTCCGCCAGATCCAGATCGTATTGCTCGATCGCTATGTCGGCGCGGACCAGCGCGCCCCGCGGAAAGCGGCGTACCTCCGCGCGCGCCTCCCGCAGGTGCGTGCGTGCCTCGTCCAGTGCTCCGCGCGCGTGGGCAGCTTCCGCCAGTTCGCAGAAGTAGTGCGCGATCGCGCTTTCCTGGGGAGCGCGTCCGGCCTTCTCGATCTCGCGGAACACTTCGATGGCGCGCGGCCAGTCCTGTTCCTGCTCGTAAATTCGCATGAGCTTGCGCATGGCCGCCATGCGGTGTACGCCGGAGGCCGCCAGCGGCTCGAGGATCTTTTCGGCGCGGTCCAGCATGCCAGCTTTCAGATAGTCCTGCGCCAGCGCGAACCCGGCCTGTTCGCGCTGCTCGGGTTCGAGCGTTTCGCGGGTCGCGATGTTCTGGTGGATCTTGATGGCGCGGTCCACTTCCCCACGCCGCCGATACAGGCTGCCGAGCGCGAAATGGGTTTCGACGGTGTCGCCGTCGAGTTCCGCAGCGCGGAGAAACGCTTCCAGCGCGCGATCCGGCTGTTCATTGACCAGGAAATTGACGCCGGCGAGGTAGCTGCCACGCAGCCGCTCGGCGCCCACCGCGCTCGGGCGTGGCTTGCGCGCGGCGTAGAACCCGATGACCCCGCCCAGGAACAGTACGCCCAGCAGGATCCAGAAGGATTCAGGATTCATTCAATTGCGGATCGGGTGCGACTGTCCCTCATTGACCCGCTCGCGCAAATCCTTGCCCGGCTTGAAGTGCGGAACGTACTTGCCGGCGAGCGCCACCGCCTCGCCCGTTTTCGGGTTCCGGCCCTGCCGCGGCGGACGGAAATGAAGTGAGAAACTGCCAAAGCCGCGGATCTCGATGCGCTCGCCGCCGGCCAGCGCATCGCTCATGATCTCGAGCATCTGCTTGACGGCGAGCTCGATATCCTTCGCAGGCAGATGCTTCTGCTTGGCAGAGATGATCTCGATCAATTCTGATTTTGTCATGTCTCCCGTCCTCAACTACGGGACACGCTGCTTTCATCCCCTGCAGCGCGCCCCGGACCGGTTCATTGACCGGTGATCTGCTCCTTGAGCAGGTCACCGAGCGAGGTACCAGTCGCCGAATCGCTGCCGCGATACTGCTGCATCGCTTCGGCCTCTTCCTCGGCTTCAATCGCTTTCACCGAAAGCATGATGGCACGGCTCTTGCGGTCGACGCCGACGAACCGCGCCTCGATCTCTTCGCCGACCTTGAGCATCGTGCGCGCGTCCTCAACCCGATCCCGCGCCAGTTCCGAGGCGCGCAGGCTGCCCTCGATGCCCTCGCCCAGGTCCACGATCGCGCCGCGCGCGTCCACGTCCTTGATCGTTCCCTTGACGATGCTGCCCTTGGGATGATCGGCGAGGTAGGCCGATATCGGATCCTTGGCAAGCTGCTTGACGCCGAGCGAGATGCGCTCGCGCTCCGGGTCGATCGACAACACTGTCGCCTCGATCGTCTGGCCTTTCTGGTAGTCGCGAACGGCTTCCTCGCCGGGACGATCCCAGGAAATATCCGACAGGTGCACCAGGCCGTCGATGCCGCCCGACAGGCCGATGAAGATGCCGAAATCGGTGATCGACTTGATCTGGCCGCTGACCTTGTCGCCGCGATTGAAGCTCTCGGCGAATTCACGCCACGGATTGGCCTTGCACTGCTTGAGACCGAGCGAAATGCGCCGCCGCTCCTCGTCGATGTCGAGGACCATGACCTCGACTTCCTCACTGACGTGAACCACCTTGGCAGGATTGACGTTCTTGTTGGTCCAGTCCATCTCCGAGACGTGGACCAGGCCTTCGACGCCCTCCTCGATCTCGACGAAGCAACCGTAGTCGGCGATGTTCGTGACCTTGCCGAACAGGCGCGTATTCGGCGGGTACCGCCGCGCGATGTTCTGCCACGGATCTGCGCCGAGCTGTTTGATGCCAAGCGACACGCGCTGGCGCTCGCGGTCGAACTTCAGGATGCGCACGTCGATCTCGTCGCCGACCTTGACGACTTCCGACGGGTGCTTGACGCGCTTCCAGGCCATGTCCGTGATGTGCAGCAGGCCGTCGATGCCGCCGAGGTCGACGAAGGCGCCGTAATCGGTCAGGTTCTTGACCACGCCCTTCACGACATCGCCTTCCTTCAGGTTGTCGAGGAGCTGCGAACGTTCTGCGCTGTATTCCTGCTCGACCACCGCGCGGCGCGACACGACGACGTTGTTGCGGCGCTGGTCCAGCTTGATCACCTTGAACTCGAGTTCCTTGCCTTCCAGGTAACTGGGGTCGCGCACCGGGCGCACGTCCACGAGCGAACCGGGCAGGAACGCACGCACGTTGTCGAGTTCGACAGTGAAACCGCCCTTGACGCGGCCGTTGATGACGCCCTTGACGATCTCGCCCTTGGTGAACGCCTCTTCGAGACGGGTCCAGGTGCGCGCGCGCTTTGCCTTCTCACGCGACAGGCGGGTTTCACCCGAGCCGTCCTCGACGGCGTCCAGTGCCACCTCGACCTCCTGGCCGATGATGACTTCGATTTCTCCATTGTCATTGCGGAACTGATCGATCGGGATCACCGCTTCGGACTTCAGCCCGACGCTGACGATCACCACATCCGCATTCACGTCCACGACCGTGCCGGTCAGGATCTGGCCAGGCCTGATTTGCTGGCTCGCAAGGCTCTGCTCGAACATCTGCTGGAAAGATTCGGTCATTGGGTACTTCGGGCCCG
>JALYJS010000101.1 GCA_030799345.1 Pseudomonadota bacterium
TAGTCTGGTTTGCCAGACTACGAATGTACGACCCGGCACCATAAAAGACACGGCCGCCCTGAGGCGGCCGTGTGACTGTGCATGGTAACCGGCCCCTGATGCAAGCCGGGGTACCGCCGGTCAGTCGATGCTGGAACCCTCGCGCAGGATCTTTGGCGTGATGAAGATCAGGAGTTCGTCGCGATTGTTGATCTTGTTCGTCGACTTGAACAGGTTGCCGATGACCGGCACGTCGCCGAGCAGCGGCACCTTCTTGACGTTGTCGCGGCGCTCCGTCTCCATGATGCCGCCCAGCACGACCGTCTGGCCGTCCCGCACCAGCACCTGCGTCTGGATGTTGCGCGTGTCGATCGAGGGCACGAAGCCGCCGGTCGCTGACGGCACGAGCTGGCCGACGCTGTCCTTGGTGACGGTCAGGTCGAGGATCACGCGGTCATCCGGCGTAATCTGCGGCGTCACCTTGAGCGACAGTACCGCCTTCTTGAACTGCGTGGTGGTCGCGCCGGACGACGAGGATTCCTGGTACGGGATCTCGACGCCCTGCTCGATGATCGCCTCGCGCTGGTTCGCCGTGACGACGCGCGGGGTCGACTTGATCTCACCGCGGCCTTCGTTCTGCGCGGCCGAGAGTTCCAGGTCGATCAGGAAGTCGTCGAAGTCCAGGATCGACAGCGCGATGCGGCCCGCCGGACTTGCGACCGGCATGTTCACGTTGTAGCGGTCGAAGTTGCCGAACGGCACGTTGACCGGGAACGGCTGGCCGGTCGTGGCCAGGTTGTCGAGCGCGGACCCCATGATCGTATCGGTGGACTGCGCGCTGCCGCTGATCGCGAACAGGTCGCGGATGTCGTCGGACACGCGGGTGAAGCCGGCGCGCACGCCGAGCTCGCGGCTGAAGTCGTCCGCGACGATCACGATGCGGGCCTCGATCAGCACCTGGCGCACCGGGATGTCGAGCGTCTGCACCAGGTTGCGCACGGCCGTGAGGTTCTCGGACGTGTCCTGCACGAGCAGCGTGTTGGTGCGCTCGTCCACGGTGACGTTGCCGCGCGCCGACAGCAGCGAGCCGCCGCCCGTCGATTTGACGAGACGCGCGATCTCCGATGCCTTCGCGTAGTTGACCGCCAGGAATTCCGTGCGCAGCGGCGCGAGATCCTGGATGTCCTTCTGCGCTTCGAGCTCCGCCTTCTCGTGGGCGGCAAGCTCGGCCTGCGGCGCCACCAGGATCACGTTGTCCTTGCGGCGCATGTCGAGACCCTTGGTCCGGAGCACGATGTCGAGCGCCTGGTCCCAGGGTACGTTCTGCAGGCGCAGCGTCACCCGGCCCTTGACCGAGTCCGACACGACGATGTTCTGTCCGCTGGTGTCCGCCAGGAGCTGCAGCAGCGGCCGCACGTCGATGTCCTGGAAGTTGAGCGTCAGGCGTTCGCCGGTATAGACCTTTTCCTCGGCGCGAGTCGCCGCCGTCGCGCGCGGGCGCTGGCGGACCTCGACCACGTACTGGTTGTCGGTCTGGTAGGCGACCTGCTCGAAATCACCGGTCGCGGTCACGATCAGGCGCGCGCCATTGCCGACGCGCATCGCGTCGAACATCGTCACCGGGGTCGCGAAGTCGACCACGTCGTAGCGCTTCATCAACTGCTCGCCGAGGGCGACGCCGGTGAAGTCGACGATCACGCGATTGCCTTCCTGCTTGAGGCTCGCCGGGGTGGCCGGATCCGAGAGCTGCACGACCACGCGGCCCGCGCCGTCGGGCGAGCGCCGGAAGTCCACGCCGGTGATGCTGCGCGCACCGCCCGTCGAGGCCGGAGCCGAAGCCGAACCCGAGGACGCCACGGCTGCCGCATCCGTACCGCGGCCGAGCGTGATGACGACGCTGTCGCCGTCCGCCTGCGCCGTGTAGGGCACCAGCGAATCGAGGTTGAAGACGATTCGGGTGCGGCCTGAAGCCTCCGCCGCGACGATCGTGTCGACGCCGCCCGCGCCGACGTCGATGCGCCGGTTGTCGAGGGCGAGCACCACGTCAGGCAAGTCGACCGAGAGCCGTGCGGGCTGGTCGATCGTGAAGGTCAGCGGCGGCGGTGCGACGCCGTCGGTGCGAAGCCTGACCTGCAGGGTGGAGCCCTGCATTGGCAGCACTTCGATCGCTGTCAGCCGCACCGCGCCCTGCGCCACCGCGGGCTGCGCCCATGCGATGACGAGCGCGACCAATGCGCCGCCGAGAGCCTTGCCCAGGATTGTCAGGTTGTTGCCAGCCATCAGACGTTCTCCCCGGAAATCAGTCGCTCAGCGCGAGCGCCGCAGGGCGCTCAAGGTAACCGCCGAGTCCATCAGGAATAATTTCGATCAAAGTAATGCGCGCGTCGGCGACGGTCATCACACGGCCGTCATTCTGGCCGAGGTGATTGCCGGGCAGCACGCGGTGAATCAACCCGTCACGGGTCTGCACCAGCCCGTAGTTGCCCCCGCCGAGCCGGAGGGTGCCGACCATCTTCAGCGTGTCGAGCGGAAACTGCTCGAGGTATTCGCGCGAACGCTGCACGTCCGGACGCGGCCCGCTCGGATTCTCCCCGGCCAGGCTCTGCAGGAAGGGCGAGCGCCGGTCCGCCATCTGGTATTCGTGGCTCAGGTAGGGCTGCACTTCCGGCAGCGGCCTGATCCGCCCGCCCGGGCGCTGCTTGGCTTTTTCGATATCGGCGCGAAGATCATCGAGACCATCGGAACAACCACCGAGTGCCAGCGTGCCGGCCAGACCGGCGATTGTCAGCAGCTTGCGCATGGGTTGCAGGCTCATGTCGTGGTCCGCTTTGGCTTCGGCTTGGCGCCTTTCCTGGCCGGGGCGGCTGCAGGGGCGGTTTCCTCTTCGTCGAGGTACCGGTAAGTCTTCGCGGTCAGGTTCAGCGTGAGCTGGTCCGTCGGCGCCGGCGCCCGGCCGCGCGCGCCCGAGCGCGTATTGCCGCGCGTGATCTCGATGTCATGCAGCGTCACGATGCGCGGCAGCGCCGCTATGCCTGAGACAAACAGGCCGAACTCGTGATAACCGCCGCTGAGCTGGATCTTGATCGGCAGCTCGGCATAGAAATCCTTCTTGGACTCGCTGCCCGGCTGGAACAGGCGCTCCTGCAAGCCGGCGGCAAGGCCGGTCTGGGAGATGTCGACCAGCAGCGACGGCACTTCGGTCTTGCCGGGGAGCTGGCGCAGCATCGCGCCAAAGGTGCGTTCGATCTCGGCGATCTGCTGGCGGTAGGCCTCGAGGTTCGCGGCCTTGCGCTGCTTTTCGTCGAATGTCTGCCAGAGCGTCTGCTGTTCGGCTTCGGCGGTGCGCAGCTCCGGCAGGTTGCCGCGCTCGCTCAGCACGAAATTCCAGATGAGCAGGGCGCTGACGACGACCAGCACCAGCACGATGCCGAGCGCGCGGAACGCGAACGGCCAGCGGCCGATGTCCTTGTAATCAAGCTGGCGGAGCTGTTCGATGAAGTTCATTTGGCCGCCTCCGAAACGCGCGTATTGCGTTTCACCGGCGTCTCTTCAGCCTCTTCAATCGCCGCGCGCTGTTGCGCGAACAGCGTGAACTGCGCGCCCGGGCCGGCGGTCGCGCCGGTCTGGATGACCTTCAGTTCCGGCGCCGACAGCGACTCGGAGGAATCGATGTTGCGCATGAATGCGGAAACGCGCGTGCTCGACTGAGCGACGCCGTTGAATTCGAGCTTCTTGCCGCTCTGCTTGACGGACGTCAGGTAGACGCCCTCGGGCAGCGACGAGACCATCTGATCGAACAGCTTGACGACCTCGGGCCGGCTGGCCTGCAGGGTGTCGATGACCTGCATGCGCGCGATCATCCGCGCCTTCTGGTCCTCGAGCGCCAGGATCTGCTCTATCGCCTTGTCGAGTTCGGCGATCTCCGCCTTCAGCAGGTCATTGCGGCGGTTCTGCGCGTCGATCATCGAGCTGACCGCCAGGTGCGTGAGCAGCGTGACGACGACCGCGAGGCCGACCGCGGCCCCGAGGCCGATCAGGAATTCTTTCCGGCGCCGCTGGCGGAGTGCTTGCCGCCAGGGCAGTAGGTTAATACTTGGCATCTTCGTCGAAACTCCGCAGTGCCAGACCACAGGCGAGCAGCAGCGCGGTCGCATCCCGCGTCACGCCGAGCGCCTTCGCTTTCGAGGCAATCTTCATCTGGCCGAGCGGATCGCCGCGCTCAGCCGGAATGCCGACACGGCTCGCGATCACGTCCGCCACGCCGGGAATATTGGCACAGCCGCCGCAGATCAGGATCTGCTCGGGCTGGCTGCGGCCGCTGCCGGACGCCAGATAGAACTGCAGCGAACGGCTGACCTGCTGGGTCATGTCGTCGATGAATGGGTCAAGCACCTCGGGCTGGTAGTTCGAGGGCAGGCCGCCTTCCTTCTTGGCGCGGCCGGCCTCTTCCATCGACAGTCCGTAAGTGCGCATGATCTCTTCGGTGAGCTGCTGGCCGCCGAAGGCGAAGTCGCGCGTGTACACGACGACGAGGTCGCGCATCACGCTGAAGGTCGTGGTGCTTGCGCCGAAATCGACCACCGCGATGGTGCGGTCGATACCGCCGTCCGGCATCTGGTGCGTGAGCAGGCGGCAGGCATTCTCGAGTGCAAAGGCTTCCACGTCGACCAGCTTGGCCACGAGCCCGGAGGCATTTACCGCGGCGACGCGCTGCTCGACGTTCTCCGAGCGCGAGGCGACCAGCAGGACATCGCGCATTTCCGGGTCCTTCTCCGAAGGCCCGAGCACCTGGTAGTCGTAGCTGACCTCTTCCATCGGGAACGGGATGTACTGGTCGGCCTGCATTTCAATCTGCTGCTCGAGGTCGGCCTCGGACAGGTTGCGCGGCATCTGCACGGCCTTGGTGATGGCTGCGTCGCCGCTGATTGCCACCGCGCATTCCTTGGAGCGCACGCCCGAGCGCTTGACTGCGCGGCGGATGGCATCGCCGACCGCTGCCGCGTCGACGATGGCCTTTTCGTTGATCGCATTGTGCGGGGTCGGCTCGGCCGCGTAGGCCTCGACCCGATACTGGCCGCCGGACTCCGACAGCTCGATCAGCTTGATCGAGGAGGTCGTGATGTCGAGCCCGATCAGCGGGCGGTACCGCGGTCCCAGCGAGAACTTCGGCAGCTTGAGCACGGAAATTTCCTTTTCAAGTCAGGCTATTGCGATGCCAATCGCTGCGCGGGGTCAACTTTGCCGGCCAACTATATAGCAAGCAACTGTTAAATTGAACGTGACCCGACTCGCAAATCAGCTGCGTTAGTGCCTTTCCAGGAGCCTCGACGGGGCCAGCCGGGGGTACACCCCCGGGCCGACCACCCTGGATCCGGTTGGGATTCGCACCCCCGCGGGGCCTGGTCCACCCGATCCGGCGTCGATGCTGCACGTGAAACGACGGCCGCACCGTGTCTCCCGTCACGGTACTTGAGTCGCGGCGCGGCGACTGCGGTCCCGGCAGTGCCAGACATTACTATGCATAATCGTTGCCGGTGATAACGCGATTGAACCGCCGCATCCGCATCGTCGCGACCGTCATCGTGTCGCTGGCCGGCCTGATCGGGCTCGCATTCCTCTCGACTTACTACTACCTGAAACCCACGTTGCCTGACGTAGCCCAGCTTCGCGACGTGCGCCTGCAGGTGCCGTTGCGGGTTTACAGCCGGGACGGCCGTCTGCTGGCGCAGATCGGCGACCAGCGCCGCGTGCCGGTGACCTGGGAGCAGATCCCGCCAGTCGTGGTCCAGGCGGTGCTCGCCGCCGAGGATGACCGCTTCTTCGAGCACCCGGGCGTGGACTGGCAGGGCGTGGTGCGCGCGGTACTGGTCGCGGCCACGACGATGCAGGCGACGCAGGGCGGCAGCACGCTGACGCAACAGCTCGTACGCACCCTGCTGATCACCAACGAGCGCGACCTGCGGCGCAAGCTGCGCGAGATGTTCCTGGCGCTGCGGCTCGAGAACGAGCTGAACAAGCAGGAGATCTTCACGCTCTTCGTCAACACGCAGTTCCTCGGCCAGCGTTCCTACGGTTTTGCCGCTGCGGCTGAAACCTATTTCGGCAAGAGGCTCTCGCAGATCGATGCGGCCGAGGCCGCTCTCCTCGCCGGTATCCTGGCGCGGCCGTCCGAGTACAACCCGGTCGCGAGCGCGGCACTCGCGCGCAGCCGCCGCGCCTATGTGCTGCGCCGCATGCGCGAACTCGAGTTCCTCGAGCACGAGCCTTATGCCGCAGCCCTCGACGTGCCGGTGTCGGCGCAGATGCACGGACCGCGGACCCAGGTGGATGCGCCCTACGTCGGCGAACTGATCCGCCTCGCGCTCTACGGTAAATACGGCGACCGTCTCTACTCCGACGGCTTCCAGGTCGTCACGACCGTGGACAGCCGCCTGCAGCGCGCCGCCGACGTCGCGCTGCGCAGCGCGGTGCTCGAATACGACCGTCGCCATGGCTGGCGCGGCGCGATCGGCCGCTTGCCGCTCGATGGCGAACCGGACGAGGCCCTTGCGCATTCGCTCGAACAGTATCCCCTCATCGGCGGGCTGCTTCCCGCCGTGATCGTCGAAGTCGGTGCGGGCGATGCGACCGCGGTAGCGCGCGGCGGCCGGCGCTATCGACTGCCGATGGAGGGGATGCGCTGGGCGCGCGCCGACGACAAGCCGGCTCCGAAGAATCCCGCCGACGTCGTCACCGCGGGCGACGTCATATACGTGTTGCCTTCATCAGCCGAGGAAGCGCTGCTCGCGCAGGCGCCGCAGGTGCAGGGTGCATTCGTGGCACTCGACCCTCACGACGGCGCGGTCATCGCGATGTCCGGCGGATTCGACTTCCACGCCTCCAAGTACAACCGCGTGGTGCAGGCGAGGCGCCAGCCCGGCTCCTCGTTCAAGCCGTTCATTTACTCGGCGGCGCTCGAAGCCGGGTTGACGCCGGCCTCGGTCGTACTCGATGCGCCGGTCATCTATGACGCGCCGGCGCCGGAGGATGGCATTGGCATGCGCACCGTTGCCGAAGGCGCGGAGCCGCAACAGGAAGACTGGCGCCCGGTCAACGATTCGCGCCGCTTCTACGGGCCGACGCGCCTGCGCGATGCGCTCGCACGCTCGCGCAATCTCGTCACCATCCGCGTGATGCGCCAGATCGGCGTGGGCTTTGCCCGCGAGTACGTACAGCGTTTCGGCCTGCCCGGCGAGCACATACCGGCCGACCTGACGACCGCACTCGGCACGGCGCAGCTGACGCCGATGGAAATGGCCACCGGCTTTGCCGTGTTTGCGAATGGTGGCTCGCTGGTGAAGCCGTACTTCATCGACAGCATCTACGCAGCGGACGGCACGCTGATCGAGCAGGCGACGCCGCAGATTGCCTGCCCCGAATGCGGCGGTTTCCCGGATCTGACCGTCCCGCCGCTGCTGTCCGTGCCGGAAGGCGCGACCGCCGCCGAGCTCGGCGGCGGCATGATGCCGCCCGCGGAAGAGGAAACCGCACCGCGCGCAATCTCAGAGGCCAATGCCTGGATCATCACGGATCTGCTGCGCGACGTGGTGCGCCGCGGCACCGGGCAGCGCGCGCGCACGCTCGGGCGGGACGACATCGCCGGCAAGACAGGCACGACCAACGAAGGCCGCGATGCCTGGTTCTCCGGCTTCAATCCCGACGTTGTCGCGACCGCCTGGGTCGGATTCGACCAGGAGCGGTCGCTCGGCGCCGGTGAGGAAGGGTCGAAAACGGCGCTGCCCATGTGGATCTATTTCATGCGCGAAGCGCTCGGCGGGCGGCCCGAGCACCGGCTGCCGATGCCGGATGGCGTCGTCACGGCGCGCGTCAACTACGAGGCGACGCAGTTCGGGGAAGAGATGCCGGCAACCAGCGCATTCGAGTATTTCCTCGCGGACCATCTGCCGGCCGGCGTCGAGGGCACGACCGACGAGACATCGCCCACTTCGCCGTCGCAGCGATACGAAGAGCCGATATTCTGATGCCGCGCCGCTCGCCACGGGCCGAGATGCTCCGCCAGGCGATCGCCCGCGAAGCCGCGCGGCTCATGATCGAGCACGGCCACGAGGACTACGGCATCGCCAAGCGCAAGGCGGCGGAGCGTTTCGGCGTCACCGATCTCGCGGTGCTGCCGAAGAACACCGAGATCGAGGAAGCGCTGGCCGAGCACCAGCGCCTGTTCGTCCCGGACAGTCACGCGAACGAACTCTCGGAAATGCGCAGCGCCGCGCTCGAGGCGATGCGCCTGCTCGCGGATTTCGAGCCGCGCCTCGTCGGCCCGCTGCTGTCCGGCACTGCCACCGCGCACAATGACATCACGCTGCATCTGTTCGCCGACACACCGGAGAATGTCGCGGTGCGGCTCATCGACCGCGGCATTCCGCACGAGTTCGCCGAACGCCGCTTCCGGGTGCAGCGCGACGAGATCGAGGCGTTTCCTTCCGTCCGCTTCACGGCGGGCGGCCACGAAGTCGACGCGACCATTTTTCCGCTGGACGGGATCCGCCAGGCGCCGCCCGGGCCGGTCGACGGCCGGCCGATGCGGCGCGCGACCGCGCAGGAAGTCGCCGGCATGATCAAAGGGGTCGCATCCCCTTTCTAAAGGGGTCGCATCCCCTTTTAGCGTTTCGCGACTGGCACGTATTCGCGCTTCACCGGCCCGGTATAAAGCTGACGCGGACGCGCGATCTTCATGGTCGGGTCCGCGATCATCTCCTGCCAGTGCGCAACCCAGCCGGCCGTGCGCGCGATCGCGAACATCACGGTGAACATCTCGCGCGGGATGCCGAGCGCCCGGTAAATGATTCCCGAGTAGAAATCCACGTTCGGGTAGAGCTTCCGGCTGATGAAGTAGTCGTCCTTCAGGGCGATCTCCTCGAGCCTGAGCGCGAGCTCGAACAGCGGGTTGTCGGTCTGCCCGAGCTTCGCCAGCACCTCGTGGCACATCTCGCGGATGATGGTCGCGCGCGGGTCGAAGTTCTTGTACACGCGGTGCCCGAAGCCCATCAGGCGCACGTTGTCCGACTTGTCCTTCACGCGCGCCAGGAATTCCGGCACGTGGGCAGCGTCGCCGATCTTTTCCAGCATGTCGACCACGGCTTCGTTCGCGCCGCCATGCGCCGGCCCCCAGAGCGCGGACACGCCCGCCGACATCGCCGTGTACGGATTGCAACCCGTGCTGCCGGCGAGCCGTACGGTCGAGGTGCTCGCATTCTGTTCATGGTCCGCGTGCAGGATGAACAGGAGATCCAGCGCCTCCGAGTGCAGTGAGTCGAGCTCATAGGGCTCGCAGGGGACGGCGAAGAACATGTGCAGCATGTTTGCCGTGTAGTCGAGGTCATTCCTCGGGTAAATGAAGGGCTGGCCGAGCGCGTGCTTGTAGGCGGCGGCCGCGATCGTCGGCAGCTTCGCGATCATGCGATGCGTGAATATCTCGCGGTGCCGGTCGTCCGTGATGTCGGTTGAGTCGTGGTAGAACGCCGCGAGCGAGGCGACGATGGTCGCGACCATCGCCATCGGGTGCGCGTCGTGGTGGAAGCCGCGGTAGAGCCGGATCAGCCACTCGTTCAGCATCGTGTGGCGCGAAATCGAGTGCGTGAAGGCCGCGAGTTCCTTTGCGCTCGGCAGCTCGCCCTTCTGGAGCAGGTACGAGACCTCGAGAAAGCTGCTGTGCTCGGCGAGCTGCTCGATCGGGTAGCCGCGGTAGAGCAGGACCCCCGCATCGCCGTCGATGTAAGTGATGGCGCTCGCGGTCGCAGCCGTCGCCATAAAGCCGGGGTCGTAGGTGAAGACACCCTGGTCCTTCAGGATCGTGCTGATGTCCAGCACATCCGGCCCGACGGAGCCGGATAGGGCGGCATGCTCGCTCGTGCGGCCGGTCGCCTGGTTGGTCAGCTGAAATTTCTTGCTTGGCATCGTTTTCCCGCGTGGGAGACTGTCATGCTGCACTGCAGGAATCAAGGCTGGACCACCGGCTTTCCATAGAATGCTTGCATGAACGCGCCGATTGCGATCTACGTGCACCTGCCCTGGTGCGTGCGCAAGTGCCCGTACTGCGATTTCAATTCGCACGTACGGCCCGAAAGCATTCCGGAATCGGAATACGTCGCGGCGCTCCTGGCTGATCTCGATGGCGACCTCGATCTCGCCGCCGGGCGCGAGGTGTCGAGCGTGTTTCTCGGCGGCGGCACGCCCTCGCTCTTCGGCGTCGGATCGATCGCGGCATTGATCGAGGGACTCGCATCTCGCCTGCCCTTCGCGCGCGACGTGGAAATCACGATGGAGGCGAATCCCGGGACCGTCGAGCACGGCCGGTTCACGGGCTATTCGAAAGCCGGCATCAATCGCGTGTCACTTGGCGCGCAGACATTCGATGCCGAAGCCCTGCGCGCCCTTGGACGCATCCACGGGCCGGGCGAAATCGGCGCGGCCGTTTCGGAACTCGTCGCCGCCGGCATCGGGAACTTCAATCTCGACCTGATGTACGGGCTCCCAGGACAGACGCTCGAAGGCGCGTTGAAGGACGTGGAAGCGGCGATCGCACTCGGCCCTGCGCACCTTTCGCATTACCAGTTGACGCTCGAGCCTGGCACTGCCTTCTATCACCGGCCGCCGCCCCTGCCGGACGACGAACGGACCTTCGAGATGCAGCTCGAATGCCAGCGGCTGCTGGCGTCGGAAGGCCTTGCGCAATATGAAGTGTCTGCCTACGCGCGGCCCGGCCGGGAATGCCGGCACAACCTCAACTATTGGCGCTTCGGCGACTACCTCGGCATCGGCGCGGGCGCGCATGGCAAAGCCACCGTGGAAGGCACCGTCATCCGCACGGAAAAGCCGCGCTCACCCCGGGCGTACCTGTCTGGCGGCGGAAAACTCGGTGCCGTGCGACGCATCGTGGAGCCGGCGGAATTGCCATTCGAGTTCATGCTCAACGTGCTGCGCCTCACCGAGGGCTTCCGGCCCGCGAACTTCGAACGCGCGACGGGACTTTCGATGGAAATGATCCTGCCGACGATCGCTGCGCTCGAATGCCGCGGACTGCTCAGCGCCGCCGGCGACCGACTGCGGCCGACGGCGCTCGGCTTCCGATTTCTCAACGACCTCATGGCGGCATTCCTGCCTGCAGTTGGGGTTGCACGGCCGGAGGCACCGGCGGCTCGTCCAGTTCCGGCCGCGGGGTAGCGGCGGGAAAGCGGATCCAGGCCGACGAAGTCATCGGGGTGATCGGCCATTGCAGGACCATCAGGCTGGCAACTTCCGAGTGGCGAACGAGCAGCGCGCCGTCTTCGGCGCGGGCGAGCTTCAGAGATGTGCGCTCGAGCATCGACATGCCGAACGTCGTGCCGAACATATCCCAGCCGCCCTCTTCCTCCAGCGAGCTCAACCAGCCAGCTTCGATCTCCAGCATGGAGCCGCTGCAACGCGCGCGGATCGGTCGCTGGTGAGAATAGGTAATCCCGTCAGCAGTCGTCGACGTGATCGTCAGAATCTTGTCCGTGAGCTCAAGGCGG
>JALYJS010000111.1 GCA_030799345.1 Pseudomonadota bacterium
CTGAAAGGCGTCGGCGCGCAGTACGTGGAACTGAAGATCAGCGACCGCGTGCGCAAGCTTCAGCCCGAATTCGTGGTCCGCGTCTGGGAGTGAGCCCGGTGCCCTGCAGACTGCCGGCCCTGGTCGCGCTCGCGCTTTGCGCGCCCGCGGCGTTATCGGCCGAGCAGGCGCAGCCGGGACTGCCCGCCGTCAAGGTTCAGGATCTGCATTACGGCGACGTCCTGTTTCATCACTACCAGCACGAACACTTCGACGCCCTCGTGCGGCTCGCCGCCTACCGCGATCAGTCACGACTTGCTGCGCATGCGCGCGATGCGGAACTGCTGCGCGGCGGCCTGTACCTGTCGCTGGGCCAGCATCGCGAAGCGCGCGAAATATTCGAACGCCTGCTGGCAGATACGGCGACGCCCGCTGCGGTGCGCGACCAGGCCTGGTTTTACCTGGGCAAGGTGCTCTATGCCGCAGGGCAGTTCGAGGAATCCGGACGCGCGCTGCGCGCGACGACGGGCGCGCTGCCGGAAGCGCTCGAACCGGAACGACGGCTGCTGCTCGCCCAGGGATTGATGTATCGGGAGCGGCATGACGAGGCCATCGCCGTACTCGAAGGATGGCAGGGTCCGCCGCGGTGGATGGCCTACGGCCAGTTCAACCTCGGTGTCGCACTGGTGCGCGCGGGCCGCCCGGAGCGGGGCTTGCCGCTGCTCGACGTGGTCGGCCAGCTGGTCTCTGAAGATGCCGAGATCGTTGCACTACGCGACAAGGCCAATGTCGCTATCGGCTACGCTAATTTGCAGGCGGGGGATCCGGTTGCGGCCCGGCTGGCGCTCGATCGGGTGCAGCTCGCGGGATCGCAGTCGAGCAAGGCGCTGCTGGGCGCCGGATGGGCCGACGCCGCCGAAGGAGATCTGCAGCGGGCACTGGTTCCCTGGCTCGAGCTTCATCGCCGCGCCGTTCAGGACGGCGCCGTGCAGGAGTCGTACCTGGCCGTGCCGTACGCCTACGCCGAGCTCGGAGCGATCGGCCAGGCGGTGGAATACTACGAGCAGGCAATCGCATCCTACGACGCCGAGCGCGCGCGCATTGACGAGTCCATCGGTGCCATACGCGCCGGTCGGCTGCTGCAAGCCGCGCTGACCGCGGATAGTGACGGCCGGTCGGGCTGGTTCGGTCAGCTCGCCGAGGTGCCGGACGCACCGGAATCGCGTTATCTGTACCAGCTGCTTGCCGGCCACGAGTTCCAGGAAGGACTGAAGAGCTATCGATCGCTCGAAGCGATGTCCGGGAATCTGTCGGGATGGGCGGACAGTCTCGGTGCGTTCTCGGACATGGCCGACACCCGCCGGCAGGCATTCACGGCGCGGTTGCCCGGTGCGCAAGCGCGCCTGTCGACCGTTGACGTCGCGACGCTCAACCAGCGGCGCGACCGGCTGCACGCGCGGCTCGAATCCGCGCTCGCGGACCGCGACATCCATGCGCTCGCCACACCCAGGGAGCGCGAATGGCTGGACCTGCTGACTGCCGTCGATGCCGGGCTTGCCGCCGGTGCGGGAGACGCCTCACTCGACGACGCACGTGAAAAAGCCCGTCTCGCCCGTGGCGTGCTGACCTGGCAACTTGACGCCGCATGGAAGGTCCGGAGCTGGCAGTCGGCGCGCGCCATGCGGGCCCTGGACGCCGCCGTATATGACGCGCGCACTCGGGAAACGGCCTCGTCCCGCGCCCGCGAGGGCGCACCGGAGCGCAATGACGCACTGGGTGCACGCGTATCGGCGATGACGCCGCGTGTCGCCGCGCTCGCTGCGCGGGTGGATGCGGCGAAGTCGGCGCAGGCGCGCTTCCTCGCCGACATCGCGGTCAGCGAGCTCAATGCGCAGCGCCAGCGGCTGGATGAATATTCGGTGCAGGCCCGTTACGCGATTGCGACGATCTACGATCGCGCGAGCGCCGCGGGCGAAGCGCCATGATGCGCGTCGCCCTCTTGTTGCCGGCATTGGCCTTGGCAGGTGCGGTTTCCGCGCAGACGATCGGCGACCTCAAGGACCGGACCGCGCCGGTGCAGACAGGCCCGGCGTCGCCGGTGGACGCCGCGCGTGTGCGCGAGACCTATCGCCATTTCCTGGAACTCGAAGCCGGCGATCCGGCAATGCGTGCTGAAGCATTGCGGCGGCTCGCGGATCTGGAACTGGAGGCTGCAGACACCGCGCGCGGGGACGGCGCATCACCCACCGCCGGCGTCCTCGAGACGCGTGCGGCGATTGCACTGTATGAAGAGCTGCTGGCACAACAGCCGGATCACCCACGCGTCGATTCCGTGCTGTACCAGCTGGGTCGTGCCTGGGAAGCGGAGGGCGACCCGGTGCGCGCACTGGCGTGTCTCGACCAGCTGGTCACGCGCTTTCCGCGCAGCCGCCATATCGACGAAGCGCAGTTCCGGCGCGGGGAGATATTGTTCAGCGCCCAGCGCTGGCCGGCCGCGGAACAAGCCTACGCAGCGGTGATCGAGCACGGGCCGCGATCCGCATTTTTTGAGCAGTCCCTCTACAAGCATGGCTGGGCGCTGTTCAAGCAATCGAATGTCGAGGCGAGCGCCGGGTCGCTGCTGCGCGTGCTCGACCGCAAGCTCCTCGATGTTGCCAGCGCCGAAATCGCGGATATCGGCACGCTGTCCCGCGCCGACCGCGAACTCGTCCAGGACACGGAACGCGTGCTCGGCATCCAGTTCGCCGCCGAGGAGCCGGCGCAGTCGCTGAGCGCAGCGCTCGAGCGTCATGGCAACCCGGTCTATGCCTGGCGCCTGCATGCCTCACTCGGCGACTTGCTGGTCGAGAAGGAGCGCTATACGGATGCGGCTGACAGCTACCGCGCATTCGCATCCCGGCGGCCGGAGCACCTGCGCTC
>JALYJS010000143.1 GCA_030799345.1 Pseudomonadota bacterium
GGCTGCAACCGTCGATGGCGGCGGCAACCATCGCGCTCTACGCGATGCTCGGCTTTGAATCCGCGACCGTCGCCGCGGGCCGCGCCAGGAATCCCGAGCGCACGATCCCGCGTGCGACGCTCTACGGCACGCTGATCGTCGCGACGATCTACGTCGCGATCGTCGGTATCGGCATGCTGCTGGTGCCGCAGGAGACGCTCGCGAAATCCGATGCGCCCTTCGTCACCATCACCGACAGCCTGCTCGGCGCCGGCTACGGACGCTGGATCGCGCTGTTCGTCGTCATCAGCGGTCTCGGCTGCCTGAACGGCTGGACGCTGCTGGTCGCGGAGCTCGCGCGCACGCTCGCGATCAAGAAGCTGATGCCCGAGGCGATGGGCCGGGTCAACCGTTTCGGCGTGCCCTGGATCGGGTTGCTCGTCATCGGCGCGCTCGGAACCTTCATCGGGCTCATGAACTACAGCGAATCGCTGGTTGCGGGGTACACGCTGCTGTCGGTCATCGTGACCGCGGCGAACCTGCCGCTGTACCTGTGCATCGCACTGGCGCTGTTTGTGCTGCGGCGCCGCGACCCCGCTTCACTGCCGCCGGCGCTGTGGCTCGCGGGCATCGGCGGCCTTGCATTTACCGCTTTCGCGTTCGTTGGCGTCGGCAAGGTGCCCTTCCTGTGGGCACTCGGACTCGCGCTCATCGGGCTGCCCGTTTATTTCCTGATGCGGAGAGCCCATCCGGCGCAGGCCTTGCCGCCACCGCGGATATGACGGGGAGTCGAACGCCGCCTCGCGATCATTCGTCAGAAATCCTTCAACAGGTCGCAATATTCGATTGCTAACTTGACCTCAGCCCACCGCAGCTCCCGGCCGAGGTCTTCATGTCCCAAATTGACGACGATATCGTCAGCAATCTTTCCGCCAACTCCACGCTGCACGAGATCGTTTCCGCGCGCATCTCGCGCCGCGGTCTCATCGGCGGCGGCGTCGCCACAGCGGCGCTTGCGGCGACCGGAGGGATCGGCGCGCTATTGACCGCCCTGCCAGCGGATGCACGGATTCAACGCGCCGGCAGGCCATTGCTCGGATTCGCCGGAATCGCGCCAACTTCCGCCGATGCCGTGGTCGTGCCACCCGGCTACACGGCGAAAGTGCTGATCGCCTGGGGCGACCCCGTTTCGGATGGCCCGCAGTTCAGGCAGGACGCCAGCAATTCCGCCCTGGAGCAGGAATGGCAATGGGGCATGCACAACGATGGAATGGTGTATTTCCCGATCCAGGGATCCTGGCGCGGCCTGATCGTGCAGAACCACGAATACACCGACGATGTGCTGCTGTTTCCCGATGGCACCGCAAACTGGAGTCAGGAAAAGACCAACAAGGCGCTGGCCGCGCACGGCGTCGGTATCATCGAAGTCGCGAGGCGGCCGAATGGCGACTGGCGCGTCGTGCGTCCCTCCGGGTATGCGCGGCGCATCACCGGCAATACACCGATGCTGATCGGCGGACCGGCCGCCGGCGATCCGCGCCTCCGCACGCTCGCGGATCCGCACGGCAGGGTGGTGCTCGGCACGCTCAACAACTGCGCGATGGGCTTCACTCCCTGGGGCACGTACCTGGCCTGCGAAGAGAATTTCAACGGCTATTTCCGCAAGGCCTCCGGTGCCCCGGTGACCGAACTCGAGCGGCGCTATGGGCTCAGCACCGGCGGGTTCGGCTACAACTGGCATCTCACCGACGCGCGGTTTCGCGTCGATCCCGGCGTGCTCATTGACCAGCCGAACGCACCTTACGAACCGAACGAACCCAATCGCTTCGGCTGGGTCGTCGAGATCGATCCATTCGACCCGAACTCCACGCCCGTCAAGCGCACTGCGCTCGGCCGCATGAAACACGAGGGAGCCTGGTGCCAGGAAGCGCGTGATGGCCGTCTGGTCGTCTACATGGGCGATGACGAAGTCTTCGAGTACATCTATCGATACGTCTCGAAACGGCCCTGGCGGATGATGCGCCGCCTGGGAGTCAGCCCGCTCGACCAGGGCACACTGTATGTCGCGAAGTTCAACGACGACGGAACCGGTCAGTGGCTACCGCTCACCCCGGACAACCCGGATCTCGCCGGCATGTCGCTCAATGACATCCTGATCAATACCCGCGGCGCGTCCGACCGGGCGGGTGGCACGCGCATGGACCGGCCCGAGTGGATCGACACCTTCCCGCAGAGCCTGACTGCGATCGCGACGCTGACGAACAACAGCGGACGCGGCGTCACGGGAACCAACCCCCGCACCGGCCTGCCGAACGATCCGGTCGATGCCGTGAATCCGCGGGCGGTCAATTCCTATGGCCACATCGTGAGCTGGAGCTACCGGCACGACTGGACCGAGCCCACGTTCCGATGGGACATCTTCGCCCTCGGCGGCGACCCGGAGGCGCCGGGCACTACGTCGACCATCAACGGCGACAAGTACGGCTCGCCGGACGGCATCTATGTCGCACCCAGCAACCGGCTCTGGATCCAGACGGACGTGTCGGGCAACGTCCTCAACGGGGGAGCCTATGCCGGTTTCGGCAACAACCAGATGCTCTGCGCGGACCCGGTAACGCGCGAAACCCGCCGCTTCCTCGTAGGACCGCGTGTCTGCGAAATCACCGGCGTATTTGTCACCCCGGACGAGAGAACGATGTTCGTCGGTATCCAGCATCCGGGTGAAGCGCCGACCGGCAGCAACGATCCGGCGAATCCCAAGCAGTACAGTTCCTGGCCCGATGGTCCGGCGGGGGGTCGGCCGCGCTCGGCGCTCGTCGTCATCACCAAGGATGATGGGGGCCAGATCGGCAGCTGAACAGCTGAGCCCGCCTACCAGCCGCTGCCGGCGGCCGCGAGCAGTGCCGCATACAGCGCGATCCCGCGCCGGAATTCCTGCATGCGCAGGTTTTCGTTCGGCGTGTGCTGGTTGTTGTCGGCATTGACGATCGGTGCGATCACGAATGGCGCACCCAGCACCTCGCCAATCGACGAGATCGGCAGGCTGCCGCCCATCAGCGGCACGACGCGCACCGCATCGGCCGTCGCCTCCCGCATCACGGCAATCACCCGGGCCACGCCCGGGTTTTCCGGATCCGCGACCGCAGCCGGATAACCATCCTCGCCCCATTCAAAGCGCGCGAGGCGCGGGTGCAGCAGCCGCTCCTCCGCCGTCGGCGGACCATCGAGCAGCTCATAACCCTGGGCCCGCACATGCGCCTCGATGCCGGCGCGCGACGCCGCGACGCTCATCCCGGGCGTCAGGCGCAGATCGAGCCCGGCGGTGGCGTCGGCGTCGATCGCGTTGCGCTGCCCGCCGGTTCCGCCGTAGACGAGTTGCGTGACATTGAGCGACGGCCGCAGGATGGATTCGCCGTAGCCGAGTCCGCTCTCCGCAGCGCCGATGCCGGCGGCGGCGAGCATGCCCGCGGTATCGAAGGCCGTGCGCGCCATGGCGAGCTGTTGCGCGGACGGCGCCGGCACTTCGAGTCCCGCAATCGTGATGCGCCCGTCCGGCGCGCGCATCGACGCCAGCAGGTGCGCGAGTCGCGCCGCCGGGTTCGGCGCGACATTACCGTAATGACCGGAATGCAGGCTGGTGGCCGCGCCGTACACGGTGATCCGGAACCCGGTGACGCCGCGCACGCCGAGCGCGAGCCGCGGCAGGCCGCGCGGATCGATCGGGCCGTCGCCGAAGATCCACAGGTCGGAAGCGAGCGCGGGCTTGTGCGCCATCAGCGTGCGCGCGAGATTCGGCGAGCCCGCCTCCTCCTCGCCTTCGAGGAAGAACTTCAGGTTTGCCGAGAGCGCGATCCCTGCCGCGCGCAGGGCATCGATCGCGGCCAGCATCGCGATGATCGGACCCTTGTCGTCGCTCGAAGAACGTCCGTAGATGCGCGCCTCGTCCGGCAGGGGATCGGGCGCATCCGCCCAGGCGACGACCGGCGCGCCGTCTTCCAACCGGCCGATCCGCAGCGTCGGTTCGAATGGCGGCGTGGCCCAGCTCCCCGGCGTGCCGACCGGCTGGCCGTCGAAGTGCGCATAGAAAAGCAGCGTCCGCGTCGCGCCGGGCGTCATGAGTTCGCCGTAGACCGAAACCGGCGCATCCGGCGTTTCGAGGATGCGCGCGGCGATGCCGCGCCGCTCCAGCAGCGCGACCAGTGCCGCGGCATTCCGGCGGATGTCGGCCGTGTCCGTGGCGACGTTCGGCAGCGCCAGCAGTTCGCGCAGTTCCCGGACGATGCCGGCCTCGTTAGCCGCGACATGCGCGTCCGCCGCCGCAATTGCCCGCCCGGTCACCGGTGCCGGTGTCGTGTCGGCCGCGGCCGGAATGGCGACCCAGACCGACACGGCCAGTATCCATGCGAGGGAATTCACGTCCCGGATGATCCCCGCCCCGCGGGACCCGCGCAACCCCGTTACGTCACCGTCTTGTCACCGGCTCGCGACTGACGCAGCGACCCGGGAACGGCTAGCCTTCCGCTTCAGGCCCATGGGCCGCCGGGGAAAGACGCCCATGTCGATCACGCTCGATCAGGTGACCAAGCGGTATCAGGCGCTGCCAGTCGTCAATGACGTGTCGCTCGCCATCGAGCCGGGCGAGTTCCTGGTCCTGCTCGGACCGAGCGGTAGCGGCAAGAGCACGCTGCTGCGCGCCATCGCGGGCCTCATCGAAATAGACCATGGCAGCGTCTCGCTGCACGGGCGCGACGTCACCCGCGTTGCTGCCCGGGAGCGCGGCGTCGGCTTCGTGTTCCAGCATTACGCACTGTTCCGGCATATGAGCGTGGCCGACAACGTGGAGTTCGCGCTGCGCGTCCGGCGCATGCCTGCGGTCGAACGCCGCGAGCGTCGCGATGAGCTGCTGAAGCTGGTCGCGCTCGACGGCCTGCAGGACCGGCTGCCCGGCGAACTATCCGGCGGCCAGCAGCAGCGCGTCGCGGTCGCCCGCGCGCTCGCGCACCGGCCCGAGGTGCTGCTGCTCGACGAGCCGTTCGGCGCGCTGGATGCGAAGATCCGCGAGGAACTGCGCGGCACGATCCGCAGGATCCAGCGCGAGCTCAACATCACGACCATCCTCGTCACCCACGATCAGGACGAGGCGTTCGCGATGGCGGATCGCATCGGCGTCATGCACCAGGGCCGCTTGCTCGAACTCGATACACCGACTGAACTGTACGCGCGACCGGCAACGCGGTTCGTCGCAACCTTCCTGGGTGCCGCGAATCTGCTGCTTGCCTACCGGTCCCGGGAGGACGTGCGCTTCGAGCACGATGCCGGGGAGCGCCCGCCGCCGCGTGAAATCATCGCGGTCATCCGTCCCGAGGAACTCATACTGTCCAGCGACGAGACGCCTGCCGACACGACGCGGGTGGGCAGCGGTGTCGTCGAGGAACTGCAGTTCGCCGGCGCGATCGCACGCCTGCGCGTACGCATGCCGGCCGAGGGCCCGATGCCGGCGACGCCCGAGCGCGTGGCCGCGGACGGCAGCTGGATCCTCGATGCGCTGCGCACTTTCCCGCAGCAGCGCGCGCAGCCCTTCGCGGTCGGGCAGCGCGTCGAGGTTGCGGCCCGGCGCATGCACCTGCTGCCGACGCCGATCTCGAGCTTCACCGTCGTCGCCGACGACGACGATACGGCGATGCGCGTCGCACGCATCCCGTTGCTCGCCACGCTCGCCGCGCGCATGCAGTGCCGCATTGGCCGGCGCATCGGCGGCGCTGGTTTGCTGCCACCGGGCCTGCCGGTGCTCGGCGGGCGGCCGGGTGTCACGGAAGACGCGCTGCAGCTCCTGGGGCAAGGGGCAACGCAGCTGCTCGTGCTCCCGCCCCAGGCAGAACCGCCGACGCGCATCCTGATCCTGCCTGGCACGCAGTCGCGCGCCACGGCGATTGCCGCTGCCGCGAGCCTGCTCCGGCATTTTCCGGCCCAGTCGGTGCTGCTCGCGGTGCATCCCGCCTCGACTCCCGAGCGCGAACGCGGGTCCTGCCTGCGGG
>JALYJS010000139.1 GCA_030799345.1 Pseudomonadota bacterium
TGAGGATCCTGACCATCACGGCGGGCTCTTCGATGGTGGCGATAATTTTCAGGGCGCCCCACTGATGCAGGCCGAAGGTGTCGTACGCGAGCGCTGTCGCCCAGTAATGCAGCGGCGATTTCTCGAAGTACTTGAGGCCGTTCAGGTGCGGCGTCACCCAGTCCCCGGACACCGACATCTCGCGCGGGATTTCCGCGTAGCGCCCTTCGTCGGGCCGGATTAGTTTCCGCGCGTCGAGGCCCGTGAACCAGACAAGGAGCAGCAGCAACAGCAGGCCGGCGATACGGGTTCGGGTCACACACAAACACTCAAAACAAAGCGGCGGATTATAGACGATGGGGTATGTCGAGCAGCTTGACCGAAGCGTCCAGGCTTGAGTAGGCTCGCCGCATGACTCCACTGCGGCACGGTTCAACTGACGCGACGCGCGATGCGCTGCCGGATCGCCTCTGTCGCCGCGCGCCTTGTTCGCTGTGCCCTTGCCGGTAGCCTGGCCGCTCGCGGAACCGTTTCCCCGACAACCCCAAGCCGCCGCACCGATCCGGCGGCTTTTTGTTTTCCTGACACCATGCCACTGCTCCTATACGACAACTTCGAGCGCAGGATGCGCGAATTCACGCCACTGGCCGGGAAGGAGGTCGGTCTCTATACCTGCGGGCCGACCGTGTACGACTACCAGCACATCGGCAATCTGCGCACGTATCTGTTCGAGGACTTGCTGAAGCGCGTGCTGGCGCTGAATGGATTCGCGGTGCGCCACGTGATGAACATCACCGACGTCGGCCACCTGACCTCCGACGCCGATACCGGCGAAGACAAGATGGAGAAGGGCTCCCGGCGCACCGGCAAATCGGCATGGCAGATTGCCGAAGAATACACGCAGGTGTTCCGCGAGGACCTGGCTGCGCTGAACATCACGGAGCCCGGCACGTGGTGCAAGGCCACCGACCACATTCCCGAGCAGATCGCGTTCATCGCCGACATCGAGAAGAACGGCTTCGCGTACCGGACCAGCGACGGCATCTACTTCGACACCGCGAAGCAGCCCGACTACGGCTATCTCGCGCGGCTCGACAAGGCCGGGCTCGAAGCCGGCAAGCGGATCGACATCGGCGAGAAGAGAAGCGCGACCGATTTCGCTCTCTGGAAATTCAGCGCGCCGGACGAGCACCGGCAGATGGAGTGGGACAGTCCGTGGGGCAGGGGCTTCCCCGGCTGGCACATCGAATGCTCGGCGATGGCGCAGAAATATCTCGGCGACTATTTCGACATCCACTGCGGCGGCGAGGACCACATCCCGGTCCATCACACGAACGAGATCGCCCAGACGCAAGCGCGGGTCGGCACGCGGCTCGCGAACTTCTGGATGCATGGCTATTTCCTGACGCTGTCCAGCGCGAAGATGTCGAAGTCGACCGGCGACTTCCTGCGGCTTACGCTGCTGACGGACAAGGGCTACGATCCCCTTGCGTACCGGTTCCTGTGCCTGACTGCGCACTACCGCTCGCAGATGTCGTTCACATGGGAAGCGATGGATGCCGCGCAGACCGGGCTCGACCGGCTGCGGCGCACAGTCTACGAGCTCGGTGTGCCAGGCGGGCTGGATCAGTCGCTGCTCGGGCGCTTCCGCGACACGGTCAACGACGACCTGCAGTTCCCGAAAGCGATGGCGCTGGTTTCGGAGACGCTGAAATCTTCGCTGCCGGACGCGGTGAAGAAAGAGACGCTGCTGGAATTCGATCGCTGCCTCGGCTTGCGGCTGGGCGAGTGGGTGCCGAAGGTCGAGGCGATTCCCGCCGAAATCGAGCAGCTTGCGCGAGAGCGTTGGGCAGCGAGGCAGGCGAAGAACTGGGCGGAGTCTGACCGGCTGCGCGACGCGATCGCGGCGCAAGGTATGCTGTCGAGGATGGGGCCGGGACGTATCGGGTGCTGAAGAAGGCGGCCGGCTAAAGACGCGCTGGTTCGCGGAGAGCGTGGAACGCTTCCTCGCCGCTGGTGTGCGCTCAGGGAGAGGGCAATGAAGAGACTGTGGTTCGCGTTTGCCGCAATGCTTGCCATGGGTTTCGGCGGCGAGGCGTTTCCGCAACCGTACCCGAACAAGCCGGTCCGCATGCTCATCGGGCCGGGCGCGGGCGGCCCGACCGACGTCATGGCGCGTACCTACGCGTCGAAGATGACCGAGCTCTGGGGCCAGCAGGTCGTGGTCGAAAACCGTCCCGGGGCCGGGAATACGCTGGCCCCGACGATTGCAGCAAAGTCGACGCCCGACGGGTATACGATCGTCTACTGCGGCATCTCGGACGCGATCGCCCCGGCGCTCTACAAGAAGCTCTCGTACGATCTCCTCAGGGATTTTGCGCCGCTCTCGCTCATAGGCACGACCGCCAATCTCATGGTCGTACATCCGTCCGTGCCTGCGAAATCGGTGCAGGAATTCATCGCGTATGCACGCGCGAATGCCGGCAAGATCGATTATGGTTCCACCGGCGTGGGCATATCCACGCACCTGTCGATGGAGCTGTTCAAGAC
>JALYJS010000197.1 GCA_030799345.1 Pseudomonadota bacterium
GCCGAGGATCGCGAGGCATGCCTGGCTGCTGGTATGAATGCCTATCTGAGCAAGCCGCTATCTCCGCCACAACTCATCTCTGCGCTCATCAACGCAGCCGAGCGCCGCGGCATCAGCGTGAGGCCGCCAACAAGCAGCCGCTAAAGCCGCGACCAACGCTGGCACGCGGTTCCGAGAAGGAAGCTCTGGACTTAGCGCTTGAAATAATCGAGCACCGCGCGCCACTCGTTCAGGGCTGCCTTCCGATCCGCAGGTCGCCAGATCAGCGCTCTAGCCGACGTCCCCCGCCTTGAGTGTGGCTGGATTTTAGAGCCGGGGTAAATGTAATCGTCTTGGTGGCGAGTTGTCTGGCGTAGGCGGCGGGCGTGACCGCTTGCAGCCGAGCCTGTGTGAAAACATGGCCTGATGATTGCTGCCTAAAGATCCGTCATTTGCACGACGGAGCAGCCGATGAAGCGATTCATCGAAGGCGAGGATCGGTCCCAGAGCATTCTGTTTCCTGAGCGCCTGGACGACTACATCGGCGAGGACAATCCGGTCCGAGCCATCGATGCCTTCGTCGAGGAGCTCAATCTCGCCGGCCTCGGTTTCGAAGGGGTTCATGCCGAAGAAACCGGCAGACCTGCGTACCACCCGGCGACGCTGCTTCGAATCTATATCTACGGCTACATGAATCGCGTCCAGTCGAGCCGACGCCTGGAGCGGGAAACGCAGCGCAATCTCGAATTGATCTGGCTCACCGGTCGCCTGAGCCCTGACTTCAAGACCATCGCGGATTTCCGCAGGGATAACGGGGCGGCGATCCGCCGCGTCTGCGCGCAGTTCATCACGCTCTGCCGTCAGCTCAAGCTGTTCACCGAGGCCGTGGTTGCCATCGACGGCAGCAAGTTCAAGGCGGTGAATAACACCGACCGGAATTTCAGCGAGCGCAAACTCCAGGCACGGATCGAGCAGCTGGAGCACAGCGTCGGGCGCTACCTGGACGAGCTCGACCGTGCCGATCGCGAGCCGACCCGTGTCACCGAAGTGCGGGTCGCGCACATCAAACACAAGATCCGCTCGATCCGGGCTCGGATGAAAGCGCTCGGCGCGATCGGCGAGCAGATTCAGAGCGCACCGGATCGACAGGTCTCTCTCACCGATCCGGATGCCCGCTGCATCGCTACCAGCGGCAAGGGCACAGCCATGGTCGGCTACAACGTGCAGACCGCTGTCGATACCAAGCACCACCTGATCGTGGCCCACGAGGTCACCAATGTCGGCAATGACCGGACGCAGCTTTCGCCGATGGCGCGGCGTGCACGCGAGGCGATTGGATCCACTAAGCTGAAAGTCCTCGCGGATCGTGGCTACTTCAGCGGCCCGCAGATTCGGGAGTGCGAAGAGCAAGGCATCACCGCGCTGGTCCCCAAGACCATGACCTCGAACAATCTGGCCAAGGGACTCTTCGACAAGCGCGACTTTCACTACCTGCCGAAGCTCGATGAATACCGATGCCCTGCAGGTCAGCGGGCGATCTGGCGCTTCACAACCATCGAGCACGGCCAGACCCTGCACAAGTATTGGTCGTCTGCTTGTCCGCGGTGTCCGATGAAGGCTCGTTGCACGCCCGGAGAATATCGACGCATCAGCCGATGGGAGCACGAGCACGTGCTGGACGCGATGCAGAGGCGGCTCGATCGGATGCCGGCAGTGGCACGGATACGACGACAAACTGTCGAGCATCCGTTTGCAACGCTCAAGGCGCGGATGGGTGCGACACACTTCCTGACCCGGACACTGCCTCGCGTCAGTACCGAGATGAGCTTGCACGTGCTGGCCTACAACCTGACCCGAGCAGTGAGCATCTTCGGAACGAAGCGGCTGATGAGGATGATGAGGGCGTGAAGTCGCGCCTGCTTTTCATCCTGACGCCATGACGCTGCGCGGAATCAGGCATCCCAACTTCGCAACACTCTGGATAACTCAGAGCACCACGACAGAACCGTCCCGCGGGTTTTCACACAGCCTCATCTTGTCCTCGACCACGAGGTCGGGCACCTGCGCGGTGCCGCGGTTGCGCAGGAACAGCGCCTTGTTGCCGTCGGCCACCACGACCAGGGTGGCGCTCGGAATTCGCAGTTCGGGGGTCATGAAGACGCCCTCCAGGTGATCGGGGAGAAGCGCTCTTCGGCGCAATGCCTGTGCCCGCCATGCCGCGCGACATGACGCGCCGTGTCCGCACCCGCGCGCAGCACGGTCGGCGCGCCGCAAGGGCGGCGGGCCTGCGCCATGTCGGCGACGACGTGCCGGGCATCCTGCGCGTGGGCGAACCCGGCGCATTTCAATATGTCTCCGCGCGCGGTCGTCCCTTGCGCGACCCGTCGACATTGCGGCGCATCGCACGCCTGGCGATTCCGCCGGCCTACGCGAAGGTCTGGATCTGCACCGATCCACGCGGACATCTGCAGGCGACCGGCCGCGACGCCCGCGGGCGCAAGCAATACCGCTATCACCCCGACTGGCGCGCCACGCGCGACGTGCACAAGTTCGATCGACTGCTGGCCTTCGGCGAGGCACTTCCGTCCATCCGCCGGCGCGTGCGGCGTGATCTCGCGACATCGGGACTGCATCGCGACAAGGTGCTCGCGCTGATAGTCGCGCTGCTGGACGCCACGCGCCTGCGCATCGGCAACAGCGTCTACGAGCGCGACAACCGCAGCTACGGTCTGACCACGTTGCGCGTTCGCCACGCCGACTTCTCCGGCGGACGTCTGCGCCTGAGCTTTCGCGGCAAGGGCGGCGCCGAACACGACCACGTCGTCGACGATCGACGCCTGGCGCGCATCGTGCGGCGCTGCCACGACCTGCCCGGCCAGCGCCTGTTCCAGTTCCTCGAAGCCGATGGCACGCGACGCGCCGTCGACTCGGGCATGGTCAACGACTACCTGCGCCAGGTCACCGGTCGCGACTTCACCGCGAAGGACTTCCGGACCTGGGGCGCAACGTTGAGTGCCTGCGCGCGACTCGCCTGCCTGCCACTGCCGGAGCGGCGCAGCGAACGCGCGCTCAAAGCCTGCATCAATGGCGTGATCCGCGATGTCGCCGCCGAATTGCGCAACACGCCGGCGGTGTGTCGCAAGTCCTACATCGATCCCTGCGTGTTCGACGGCTGGCGCGACGGGCGCCTGCAGCGAAGTTTCACCAGCAGCACGCGGATGACGTCGCGTGGGGTGGAGCGCCGCGCGCTGCGCTTCCTGCGCGCCGAGGCGCGACGGGCGACCTGATCCGGAACTACCTGCCCTCCATCGGCACGGACGGCTTCAGGCGTCTCGCGGAAGACTTTTCACGCGCAGCCCGGCCCCGAGACGCGGACGGGCGCTTCGATCGCGCCGGCGCCGAACGAGGCTGGCCGCCGTCGGCGACAGCCGCGGACCGCGAAGGGTCGCCATCGAGCGCGCGCAGGTAGGAGGCC
>JALYJS010000142.1 GCA_030799345.1 Pseudomonadota bacterium
CGCAGCCGATGCGCCGGGTGCCGCTCGCGCTCGTATACGGCACCGTTACCGCGATGCAGGGTGCCGTCGCGGCGGGCCTGGCGAGAGACATCTATCCGGATGAGTCCATCGAGTTGTTCGACACTGCATCGTCGGATGCGATGGGTGCGGCACCCTTGCGGGCCGCCGGACTGACCGGCCGTGGCGTAACGGTCGCCGTTGTCGACAGTGGCTGCGATGCGAGCCATCCGGATCTCGCGGATCACGTCGTGTACAACGCCAAGATGATCAGCGGCGAGTACGTCAACCTGCCGCCCGACAGTTCGAACACGATTGTCGTCCCGTACCAGATGGGCCCCTACCAGAACAGCGACGTCGGCGGCGGGCACGGGACCCATGTCGCCGGTATCGTCGCCGCCGACAGCACCACCGACCCGACTGGCGGACGCTTTGGTGTCGCACCGGACGCCGAGCTCGTCTGTCTCGGTGTCGGCGAAGTGCTGTTCACTACCGCGGTCGTGACCGCCTATGACCACCTGCTGGACCAGCCCGGCCTGTTGGGCGTGGACGTGATCAACAATTCCTGGGGAAACTCGTTCCGCCAGTTCGACCCACGAGATCCGGTCGCGGTCGTCACGAAGGCGGTCGCCGACCTGGGTGTGGTCGTGGTTTTTGCGGCGGGCAACAGCGGCTATTCGAATGCCGAGATGAGCCTCAATCCGTTCAGCATGCCGCCCTGGGTGTTTTCGACCGCGGCCGGCAACCTGGCCTATGCCCGCGGCGATTTCAGCTCGAATGGCCTGATATTCGACAATTCCGAAGCGGTTCAGCCGGGCGCCGGTGGCCACACAGTCTTCACGGGCGACCGGATCGGCATTTATCACCCCGACTTCACTGCGCCGGGCGTCAGCATCTCGTCGACCTGCAGCACGGCGGGAGTCGCGATTCCGGCCTGTCCGCCCTATGGCAATCGTGCCGCATCGGGCACCAGCATGGCCGCGCCGCACGTTGCTGGCGCGGCGGCGGTGCTGTTGCAGGCGAACCCGAAGCTCACGGCGAGCCAGTTACGCTCGGCGCTCCAGGCGAGCGCAACGCCGGTCTACGGCGCCGATGGCAACTCGCTGCCGTTCTGGCAGGTCGGGTACGGTTACGTGGATCTCGAAGCAGCGGTTGCGCTGGTGACCGGCGCCAACTGGTCCCAGAAGCTGTCGAAGGCGCAGGCGAAGGCCGATGCGCGCGTGCGCGACGCCGACGGATTCGCGGTCGTGCGCTCGGACTTCTGGACTTATGACGCACCGCGGGTCGCGCTCGCTGGCAGTGACAGCCGTACCTACGCGACCGCGGTGCCAGGCACCGTGACCCACCTCAAGATCACGCTGTCTCACCCATCCGGCGCCGTTCTCGGCGAAAACCTGATGGAGTACACGGTCACCGTGCGTGACGCGGCGGGCCAACTGATCGGCGTTACGACCGAGGCGCCGACTGGCGCCGGGACGGCGAGCGTGTTCATCGACCTGCGGTCCTTCCGCGTGCCGCCCGTGACCTACGGCGCGTTCACGTTCGACGTGAGCGGCGAACTGGCGGTGTCGGATCCGGATACGCTCGACAGCGAATCGCTGCTGGGGCGGATGGTGACGCTGCAGGTGGCTCAGTTGCGGACGAACTAGGTCCGGATCGCCAGCCTGCGAAACCACGGCCCGGCTCAAGGAGTGCTCCTGGCCCGACGCAGCCGCAGATAACGCAATAGTCCCCAGACACTCAATGCCAGCACCGCGACCACGGCGACCCCGACCGCCAGCAGGTTTCGATGGGGATTGGAAAGAATGTAATTGGCATGCGTTGCGTAGAAGCCATTGAAGCTTTGGAGCACTGCCGGCAGCGCCAGCAGGTCGGCTTTCGTCAATTCAAGCCGCCGCTCGTTCGGGTGGTGTTCCGAGCCCGTCGGGAATGCCTGCCCGGTGGCATCGAGTTCGATATGCGCGCCAAGGACATGGGCAATCGGGCGCGTCTCCACAAACTCGACGAGCCTGACGGCGCTCGCGCGGAACTCCTCGGCGTCGTCGACCAGCAGGCGACCCGGCAGCAGAAAATCGCCGGTCAGCAACAATGCCGTCCGGTGGTCGTAGAAAGTCAGATGGTCGGGGTGATGTCCCGGCGCCGGAAGTATTTCGACGATGCGGTCACCGAGGTCAAGGCGGGCGATTCCACCCGGCCAATCGGTGAAGCCAAAGAACTGCCGTACAGCCGCGGACTCGCTCGATATGACCTGCACCGACGCCAGGGTCTCGAACTGCGGATCGCCGGCGGTGTGATCGCGGTGACCGTGCGTGTGCGCGACCAGCAGCGGAAGTCGGGAACCCCCGTCGACCGGCAGAAAGTCCAGCACCGTCGCTGCCAGCGGCATCAGGTCCGGTTCCGCTACGGCGCCGGTATCGATCAGCAGCGCTTTCTCCGAACCGATGAGCAGGTAGATAAAGTTGGCTTCGAAGTCGGCGCAGGGGCTCTGGCGCAGAATGTACGTCTGCTGTTCGTACCGGTGCACCTGCAGCGGCGGTTGTGGCGTGGCCGCGCAATCGGCGGCGCCCGCGTTCCAGCTCACGTCCAACGATCCTGGAACCGGTTGGCACCAGGCTTGCGGTGCACATATCAGCAGGGCGATGGCGGACCATGTTTTCATGCGTATCCCCAACTCAAGTCGAGTAACCGCGCAGTGACAGGCAGCTCAACCCCCCGTCCAGCTTCCTGAACTCCGACATCCCGAGTTCCAGGACTTCATACCCGCAATCCACGACTGCGGCCCGCACCAGCGGATATCCGGCTGCGACCAGGACGTGATCATTCACCCGCACGCAGTTCGCAGCGTAGCGTTCGGTCTCAGGCACCTCGATCAGTTCATAGGGCGCGAGTGGACCGCCGCGAGGGGCGTCGGAAGTCACGATCATTCGCCCGTCGCCGAGATACGCGATGCCGGTTTTAAGGTGCAGCAGATGTCGGGACGAGCGGAAATCCACGATATCGGAGGAGTAACCCAGATCCGCGAGCAGGGCCGCCAGTTGCTCCGCTCCTGCTGCGTTGGTCCGTTCCGAAACGCCTATTAAATAGTGTCCATCCGCTTCGCAGACGTCGCCTCCGTCAACCGTGCCCGGCGCATCGATTCGCGCAACGTGTTCGAAGAACCCCGCTAGCGCTTCGACCACGCATGTCACCTCGCCCTGGCGCGAAGTGGCACCCGGGCGGGTCGCAATGGCGCCACGTGGTGTCAGGATCGCGGTGTCCTCGACGAAACAGCCATCCGGGTATGCGGGATCCGCGGGCAGCACCACGACCGTGAGGCCGCAGTGCTCGAGCGCTCGGCAATAAGCGCGATGCTGGTCGAGCGCGAGTGCCACGTCGGGCGGCCCCTCGCGTGAAGTCGTGAGGCCCGCGGGTAGTTCCTCGCCCGGCCGCCGGACGATGGCGAATGAGAGGGTCACGGGCTATTTCGTGAGCGCCGCCGCCTCCACGAAACCGCGCCGGCAGGCGTTGCAGGGCGACACGAACTGGAATGATGCGTCACGGGCGGCGCCGATCACGACCATGGCAGTGGCTTCTTCATATTCGTCCAGGATCTGGGCGCTGCTTTCAGGGGCCGCGCGCACCGCTGCCTTCTTCGCCAGCTTCTGCAGAGAATGGCTCGCATGCGCTTCCCCCGGCAAATGTCGGTGCCGGGCCGCACTGTCGCACTTTTTTGTTTGAGTTGGAAAGTACGGAAGTACGACCCGGCACCGAGGGGGTTCAGCGTTGGCGGATCCTCA
>JALYJS010000215.1 GCA_030799345.1 Pseudomonadota bacterium
GGCATCGACCGTGCGCGCTACTTCTTTCGCGTCCGTCGCCCTTCCCTTGAAAGTGAAGGCGGTGTTTCGAGAAATGACGGACAGCGCGGAGACTTTCGACAGATCGGTAGTAATGTCCTCGGTGATCCCGTCGCTGAAATATTCCTGCTCCGGGTCCCCGCTCATGTTGACGAATGGCAGGACGCAAACGCACGGTCCTGCACGGGCATGACCGGGCGCATCTGCTTTCGTTTTTATCTCGTTTTGCGCCGAGTCTTCGCTACCCGCTGTCCTGGCGATAGCGTGGAGCAACTCCTGCAATCGAGGCAATTGCCCGCGGCCGTTCCACTCTCCGAGATCGATTGCCTGGTACTGCCGGAATCCCAGCGGCGCCTTGCGACCGCTCAATGTCACCGGAATGAGGCGGCCGCTATCGCGCCCCTCGGCGGCTTCGTCCTGCACCCATGCCGACTCAACGGAGGTGTCGGACCAGAGGACGATCACCGCCTCGGCATCCTTCAGCGCTCGATCGATCTGCGCGGCGAAAAGGGATCCGCCGTGAATCTGCTGGTCCCACCAGATCTCGTGGCCCGCGCTCCCTATCGCCTCCGCCAATCCTCTGGCGACAGAATCGTCCTGACGTGAATAGCTGAGAAATACGCGTGCCACCGCCCCTCCACAAGTCGCGACTGTGCTCCGTAACCATGATGCCTTCAAGTCCAGTCAATAGGGTGAATGTCAGTATCGCGCGCTGCCCATCCTGCTGGTGTTTGAGCGGAAAGTTCGTTTGGCTGTGGGGGTTACTCGATGGTGACGAACCCGGCTTCGCGCACCTTGACCAGCATCTCATTGGCGGCGGGCACGGGTCGCTCGACGTTTTCGATCGCGAGCATGTCGGGCGGCCCGCAGGAGGACTCATAGCTCATGGCGATAACGAGGACGGCCAGCGCCGCGGCAATCAGGATCTCGAGGGCGGCCGCGATTCGCTTGATCCACTTACGCATGTGAACCCCTTTTTTCAGGACTGCGAACAGGACTATTGCCGAAGCCCGGCGCAGGTTTGACCTCTATGCGACGGACGGCCGGTGTCGCACGATCTTTCACGAAAGCGGGCGACGAATGCTGGCCCGTGATTTAAGGCGTGCTGGGGGTCGGATATGTGACCGGATTGGCGTTCGGCAGTGGCCATATTAAGTCACCATCATTAAGTCACCGTCGGGTGATTCGTCGCGGAGTCGCATCGATGGAGTTGGAACCAGACCAGCAACACGGGGGCAGCCTGCGCCAAGCGATGGCGCCGTGGTTCGACAATCCGGCGTCCTGGCTCGTTTTGCTCTGTGCGGGCCTTGCCGGCCTTGCGCCGTTCCTGGGATCCGTCGCATTGTCGTTCACTGCCTGGCCTCAGGCGATGGCATTGCACATCGTCGTCGCGCTGTCGGCGTCCGTCGTGATCTGGCGGGCCGGCCGCCTGCGTGAGCTGACGGCGGATCGACGTCGCGCCTGGCGCTGGCTCACGTTCGCGCTGGTAGCGAATCTCTGCGCGATGCTGGCGGTTGGGGCGGCGCGGGCATTCGACTCGGCCGCGTGGCGTGCGGGCGCCAATCTGCTTCAACTCGCTTTTTTAGCCTTTGCGGCGGGTGCGACGCTCGCATTCCTGCGCTCGACACGACAAACGGCACTGGGTCCGCAATTCCCGCTGGACGCGCTGATCGCCGGCCTGTGTTTCGGGGCGCTCTTGTGGCTCGCCGTTCCGATCGACATACCGCTCGAAACGAACTTGTCGATCACGTCGTTGGTGCAGCCGCTTTTCATCGCGGCACTCGACTGCGTGATCTTCGTGCTGGCGGCAATACTGCTGCTGCGGCAATCCGACTGGCAGGGGTGGACAGGACTCGTCGCTTTCGCTTTGTCGATGATCGCACGGACCGGCAGCCGCCTGCTGGATGCTGCCGCCCAATCGGATGGCGGCCTGTCATCGGCCACGGGCTCCATGTTCGCGCTCGTCTGCGCGGGATTTGCGATCGCCGCACACTTCGACTTCGTCCGCACGGAACGCAAACTGGCGCCGGCCAACGCCGCCGAGCGCGGCTCGCCGCTGGCGCCTTTCATGCCCTATTCCGGCCCTGTGCTGGCCGTCCTCGCGCTGCTCGCGCTGAATATCGGAAATCTAGCTGAACCGAGCGGCTTGCTCGCGTGGATCGTCGCTGTCTCGGTGCCGCTGCTGTTGGCGCGCCAGGCTTTCGCGACCAGCCTGATCGCGGCGGCCCAGGCCCAGCTCGCAAGGCGCGCGGCGGAAGCCCGATTATCGGCGCTGATCAAGCACTCCGCGGACGTCATCGCGATTGTCGGCGCGGACGGTACCATGAGCTTCCTGACAGCGTCCGCTGAGCGCGTCTTCGGCCAGCCCGCCGAGGCTTTGATCGGCCGGCCGATCGCGGACCTGGCTGCCGTCGAGGACCGCCCGCGCCTGCGTGAATTCATCGCCCGTGATCTCGCAAAAGCCGGCGCCACAGCGGTCATCGAGGCGCGCATCCCGCGCGGTGCCGACAAGCAACGGATTGTCGAGATCCACGGCACCAACCTGGATAAAGAACCGACCGTCGGTGGCCGCGTACTGAACCTACGCGACACGACCGACCGCAAGGGGCTCGAGGAGCAGCTGCGGCGTCTCGCGTTCCACGATCCTCTGACGCTGCTCGCCAACCGCGCGCTGTTCCGCGACCGCGTCGAGCACGCGCTTGCGGTCGGCAAGCGCAGCGGCCGCGGCGTGGCGGTGCTGTTCATCGATCTCGACAACTTCAAGAAGATCAACGACAGCCTCGGCCATGGCCAGGGCGATCGGGTGCTGCGCACCAGCGCTCAGCGCCTAGTCAAGTGCACGCGTAACGGTGATACCGTCGCCCGTCTCGGCGGCGATGAATTCGCCGTGCTGCTCGAGAACCTGGTTGGCCGCGAGGCGGTCGTCGAAGTTGCCGAGCGCATCGTCGAGGCGCTGCAAGAACCCTTTGCTTTCCTCGGCAGCAACCTGTGCGTGGCGGCGAGCATCGGAGTCGCGTTCGCGACGGCGAACGACGGCGTTGAGGAACTGCTGCGCAACGCGGACGTTGCGATGTATGCCGCCAAGTCGCAGGGCAAGGGCCGCTACGTGATCTTCGAGTCCGCGATGCAGCACGCCGCGCACCAGCGCCTTGAAGTCGAAGCGGAGTTGTCGCGGGCGCTGACCGAGAACCAGTTCCAGATTCACTACCAGCCGATCGTCGAGCTGCGCTCCGGTTATCTGCTGGGCGTGGAAGCGTTGGTGCGCTGGCGGCACCCGAAGCGCGGACTCGTCGCTCCGGCCGAGTTCATCGGCGTGGCCGAGGACTCGGGGCAGCTGGTTGCGTTGGGCCGCTGGGTGCTGTGCCAGGCTTGCAAGGAAGTGCGAGCCTGGCAGGACAAACTGCCCGAGGGGCGCCAGATACGCGTCGCGGTCAATGTCTCCGCGGGCCAGCTCGCGAAGTCGGACCTGATCGCCGACGTGACCTGGGCGCTGCAGCAGTCGGAGCTAGATCCGGGTTGCCTCGTCATCGAGATGACCGAAAGCGTCCTGATGCAGAATACCGACGACACGCTCGCCAAGCTGACGCGCATCAAGAAGCTGGGCGTGCGGATCGCCATCGATGACTTTGGCACCGGTTATTCGTCGCTGTCCTATCTGCACCGGTTTCCGATCGACATCCTGAAAATTGACCGCTCCTTCATCGAGCGCCTGGGCGCACTCGAGGATGGCGCGGCGCTCGCGCGCGCCATTATCACTCTGGGCGATACGCTGGGCCTCGAAGTCGTCGCCAAGGGCATCGAACTGGAACACCAGAAACGCGAACTGATCGAGCTCGGCTGCGTCGCTGGCCAAGGCTATTACTACTCGAAACCGGCGCTGCTGCACGAACTCGAATACTCCGTGCACATGCAGCGCCGGCGCACGATGGCGGATACGCTGCCGCAGGGCACTAGCTTCACGGCGACCGGGCGCTTCCTTGTGGGCGAGCTCAGGCTGCCGGATCCGGAACCGGCGGCGACCGGCACCTTTGGTGTCCGACCGGATTATAAAATATAGTATTTACAGTTAGTTGCGCTAACTGCGCCGCAACGCATACAGACTGCCTTCGGGAACAGTCCCTAAAGCAGCGGCACCAGCAACAACGCGACGATGTTGATGATCTTGATCAACGGGTTGATCGCGGGGCCGGCGGTGTCCTTGTAGGGATCGCCGACCGTGTCGCCGGTTACCGCCGCCTTGTGCGTTTCCGAGCCCTTGCCGCCGAAGTTGCCTTCTTCGATGTACTTCTTGGCATTGTCCCAGGCGCCGCCTCCCGTGCACATCGAGATCGCGACGAAGAGACCGGTGACGATCGTGCCGATCAGCACGCCGCCGAGCGCGCGAATGCCGGCGCCGGGTCCGAGCAGGTAGTTCATGCCGAAGCCGACCACGACCGGAATCAGGATCGGCAGCAGGGAGGGCACGATCATCTCGCGGATTGCCGAACGCGTCAGCATGTCCACGGCGCGCGAATAGTCCGGCTTCGCCGTGCCTTCCATGATGCCCTTGATTTCCTTGAACTGGCGCCGGACCTCGATGACCACCGAGCCCGCCGCGCGGCCGACGGCTTCCATCGCCATCGCGGCGAACAGATAAGGCACCAGGCCACCGATGAAGAGGCCGATGATGACCGCCGGATCGGACAGGCTGAAGAGCTCCAGCTTGCCCGCGATCTCGAGGTTGTGCGTGTAGTCGGCAAACAGCACGAGTGCCGCGAGTCCGGCCGAGCCGATCGCGTAGCCCTTGGTCACCGCCTTGGTGGTGTTGCCGACCGCGTCCAGCGCATCGGTGATCTTGCGCACGTCCTTGGGCAGCCCGCTCATCTCGGCGATGCCGCCGCCGTTGTCGGTGATCGGGCCATAGGCGTCGAGCGCCACGATCATGCCGGTCATCGACAGCATCGCGGTTGCGGCGATCGCGATGCCGTACAGGCCATTCAGCGAGTAGGCGCCCCAGATGGCCGCGCAGATCGCGAGCACGGGAAACGCCGTGGACTTCATGGAAATCGCGAGTCCGGCGATGACATTGGTGCCGTGGCCCGTACGCGAGGCCTCGGCCACATAGCGCACCGGCTTGTACTCGGTGGACGTGTAGTACTCGGTGATCCAGATCATCGCCGCGGTCAGGCCGAGCCCGATCAGCGCGCAGAAGTAAAGCGGCATTGCGGCTTCGCCCAGCATGAAGCGCGTGATCGGGTAGTACGCGATCGCCGCGATGACGCCGGATACGATCACGCCGCGATACAGCGCACCCATGATGTTGCCGCCGTCCGTGGTCTTGACGAAGAACGTGCCGACGATCGAGGCGACGATCGACACGGCGCCGAGCACGAGCGGGTAGAGCACGGCTGCTTCGCCGAGCTCCGTCATCATCAGCCCCGCGAGCAGCATGGTCGCGACTACGGTGACCGCGTAGGTCTCGAACAGGTCCGCGGCCATGCCGGCGCAGTCGCCGACATTGTCGCCGACGTTGTCGGCGATCACTGCGGGGTTGCGCGGGTCGTCCTCCGGAATCCCGGCCTCAACCTTGCCGACCAGGTCGGCACCGACGTCGGCGCCTTTGGTAAAAATGCCGCCACCGAGGCGCGCGAAAATGGAGATCAGGGAGCCGCCGAAGGCGAGGCCGACGAGCGCATGCAGCGCCTGGTCGCTGTCGCCCGTGAGGCGCATCATGATGCCGTAATAGGACGCGACGCCCAGCAGGCCGAGTCCGACGACCAGCATGCCCGTGATCGCGCCGCCGCGGAATGCGACCTGCAGCGCCGGATTGAGGCCGATGCTTGCCGCGTGCGCGGTGCGCACGTTGGCACGCACCGAGACATTCATGCCGATGTAGCCGGCGAGGCCGGACAGGATCGCGCCGAACGCGAAGCCGACAGCCGTGTACCAATTGAGCGCGAATCCAAGGACGGCGAACAGCACCACGCCGACGATGGCGATGGTCAGGTACTGGCGGTTGAGATACGCCTTGGCGCCGGCCTGGATCGCCGCCGCAATCTCCTGCATGCGCGCGTTACCCGCGGGCTGCGCGAGGATCCAGCGCGTCATGAAAACGCCGTAAAAGATGGCGATCACGCTGGCCAGCACTGCGAGCCAGAGTGCGTTCTGCATGGACATGAAGCTACTCCCTGGAAACCGGAATCATATCACGAAGGCTGTCTTCAGCCGCCGCCGCACCCGCGCGCCCTTGAGCGTGGTGTACGCCGGAATGCCGTCTTTATAGGGTGGATACGCTTCGCCGACGATCAGCGGCGCGAGATAGTTGCGGCAGGCCGCGGTGATGCCAAAACCGTCCGCCGTGATGTAGTGACGCGGCACCATTTTTTCGCGGTTCGCGACCTGGTCGATCGAAACCGAGCCGATGTCCCAGCGATACGGCTTCGACGACTTGCGGCGGATGACGGGCATGACGGCGTTCTTTCCCGCCATCGCGAGTTCGACCGCCGCGCGCCCCACCGCATAGGCCTGATCGACGTCGACGCGGGATGCGATGTGGCGAGCGGAGCGCTGCAGATAATCCGCGAGCGCCCAGTGATATTTGTAGCCATGCGCGTCTTTGACCATCGCCGCGAGCGTCGGCGCGACGCCGCCGAGCTGCACGTGACCGAAAGCGTCACGTGTGCCCATGTCCGACAGGAACTTGCCGGCCGTGTCGCGCGCGCCTTCGGAGGCGACGATGACGCAGTAGCCTTTGCTTTCTACGGTGTCCTTGACGCGCGCGAGGAAGCGCTCGCGATCGAAGGCGATCTCCGGAAACAGGATGATGTGAGGCGGCTCGCCGGACTTTCTGGCCGCAAGGCCGCCGGCGGCTGCGATCCAGCCGGCATGGCGGCCCATTACCTCGAGGATGAATACGCGGGTCGAGGTGCGCGCCATCGAGGCGACGTCCATCGACGCCTCCAGCGTCGAAACAGCAACGTACTTCGCGACCGAACCGAATCCCGGGCAGCAGTCGGTGACCGGCAGGTCGTTGTCCACGGTTTTCGGGATGCCGATGCAGGCGATCGGGTAGCCTGATTGCGCGCCAAGCTGCGACAGCTTGAGCGCCGTGTCCATCGAGTCATTGCCGCCGTTGTAGAAGAAGTAGCCGATGTCGTGCGCGCGGAACACCTCGATCAGGCGCTCGTATTTCGCCCGATCGCGCTCAAGGTCCTTCAGCTTGTACCGCGCCGAACCGAAAGCGCCGGAAGGCGTGTGCCTGAGCGCGCGGATGGTTGCGGGACTCTCGCGCCCGATGTCGATCAGGTCCTCGGTCAGCGCGCCGACGATGCCATCGCGGCCGGCATACAGGTTACCAATGCGGTCGCGGTGCCTGCGGCAGGCCTCGATGACGCCGAGCGCACTCACATTGATGACGGCGGTGACGCCGCCGGACTGCGCATACAGCGCGTTACGCCGCCCGGTGCCTTTTTTCCTGGTCCTGGCCATCGTCTGGATCCGTTTTCCGGGCGGCGACACCGCCCCGTGGGGGGCGAAGCATAGCCGATTCGTCCCGGTTTGACGCGATCGGAAGCCGCGGGCAGGATGGGCGCCCCTCGATGGGCACCGGCCCGCGGAGATTGACGGAATGAGGCTGGTTCTGCTGGGCGCGCCCGGGTCGGGCAAGGGCACGCAGGCGCAATGTTTGCAGGCGCGGCATGGCGTGCCGCAGGTATCCACCGGCGACCTGCTGCGCGAGGCGGTGTCCGCCGGCACACCGCTCGGCCGCGCCGCGAAACTCGTCATGGACGCGGGCCAGCTCGTGGCCGATGACATCATGCTGGGCATCATCCGCGAACGGCTGGCGCGGCCCGATGCCGCGCGCGGATTCATCCTGGACGGCTTCCCGCGCACGATTCCGCAGGCCGACGGGCTTGCGATGCTCCTGGCGGAACTCGGCAAGCCGATCGACGCGGTTGTCCTGCTTGAAATCGATGCGGACGTACTGCAGCAGCGCATGGCGGGGCGCCGCAGCTGCCGGCGCTGTGGACGCGTGTTCCACATCGTGACCAATCCGCCGAGGCCCGGCGACCTGTGCACCGACGGGATGCCGCATGACCTGTTCCAGCGCCCCGACGACAACGAGGAGACCGTTCGCCAGCGTCTGACGGTTTATCGCGAGCGCACCCAGCCACTGATCGATTACTACGCGAAGAAAGGTCTGCTACACCGTATCGCCGCCGACGGCAGTCTCGACGAGGTGGATGCGCGGCTGGAGGCGGTGCTACAGCGCCGCGAGTAGCGGCTCGCCGATCACGGAGCGGCGCCAGCCCGTCAGCAGCGGCAATTCGCGTGCGCCGCGAACGAGCGCCGCGAGCTCCCTGCGCGTCGCCAGCACTTCCGGCTGAATGCCGAGCTCCCGCGCGATCGCCTGCAGACGTTCCTGCAGCGATTTTATCCGTCGCAGTTCGTCGGGCCCCGGCCGGCCGGGGTCGTCATTCGCGCGCAGAACGGAGTCGGCCGCTGCCAGCGCGGTGCTGATGATGGCCAGAATCGCCTCACCGGAACGCGAGGCCGTAGCGGTCGGTACGCTCGATAGTCGGGTCAGTTCCTCGCGCGTGCCCGGGCGCGCCTGCGCCAGCTCGTAGATGGCGGCATCCGGAAGGACCCAGCCGCGCGGCAGATCCCGGTCAACAGCGCGTTCCTCACGCCAGACGGCCAGCGCGCCGGCCACGCGGAATGCTTCGTCACTCATCCGGTCGAGGCCCTTCAGGCGCCGCCAGGCTTCGGCTGGCTCGACCCGATAGAGGGAGATGTCGTCGAGCGCCGCCGCTTCTTCCGCCAGCCACTGGCTGCGCCCGGCCGCCGCCAGCCGCGCGGCGAGTGCCTCCGCGAGCGCCGGCAGGTAACGCACGTCGTCTGCCGCGTAGGCCAGCTGTTCCGGCGACAGCGGCCGGCGCGCCCAGTCGGTGCGCGCAAGGCCCTTCTTCAGCTCGACGCCGAGCAATTGCTGCACGAGATCCGCGTAACCGATCTGTGCGGAAAACCCGAGCAATGCTGCGGCCTGCTGCGTATCGAACACGGGGCCAAGCGGCACGCCGGTCAGTGGCAGCAACGCTTCGATGTCCTGCCGGGCCGCATGCAGGAGTTTGGTGCGCTTGCGGTCGTTGAGCGTGGCAGTCAGCGCGCCGCCGTCCGGGATCGCGAGGACGTCCACGAGCGCAAGGTCGTCCGCTGTCGCCGCCTGGACCAGGCAGAGTCTTGGAAAATAGGTGCGCTCCCGCACGAACTCGGTGTCGAGTGCGAGCGGACTGTCGGCCGGCCACGATTCGACGCGCGTCCGCAGCGTGGCGGGGCTGGCGATGGGTGTTTCACCTGCGGTCATTGCCACCTTATTATGCGCATGCCGCACCCGCGGCCCAAGGCAGCATGCGCTATTTGCTGAGTTCGCTGGTCCAGATCGCCCTGCTGCGCAAGGATCCGAGCGTCCTGCCCGCATCGCTGGTGCTGTTGGTGCTCACGGGCATCGCTTTCGCGGCTGGAAGCGTGATGCAGTCCTGGCTCCTGTTCGGTAACGACCGGCTGCTCGGCCGGACGGCATTCGATGTCGGGCTGGCAGTCGGCCTGTTCTGGGTGATTCTCGCGGTGACGCGCCGCGGCAACCGCTTCCGGCAGACCATGAGCGCGGTCTTCGGCACGACCGTGATGATGACGCCGCTGGCGGTGGGGCTACTGATGCTGCAGGCGCCGGCGCAAACGGTCTATGGACTCAAGTTGTTTGCCTGGGCAGGTTCGGTCATCGTGATCGTCTGGTACATACTGATCGTCGCGCATGTCCTCCGGAGCGCGATCCAGGTCGGCTTCGTGACCAGCATCGCGATCGCCCTGACCTGGCTGATCGCCGGAGACGCTTTGCTCAAACAGCTTTTCCCCCCGGTGTCCGCCTGATGCACGTTCATATCATCGGCATCTGCGGCACTTTCATGGGCGGCATCGCGGTGCTCGCACGCTCGGCCGGTCATCGGGTGACGGGCTCCGATACCAATGTCTATCCGCCGATGAGTACGCAGCTCGAGGCGCAGGGCATCGCACTGATCGAAGGCTATGACCCGGGTCAGCTCGATCTCGCGCCCGACGTCGTGGTGGTCGGCAATGTCATGAGCCGCGGCAACGCGCTGATCGAGCGCCTGCTGGACAGCGGCTTGCCATTCACCTCCGGGCCGCAGTGGCTCGCGGAGAATTACCTGCGCGGCCGCGAGGTCCTGGCGGTCGCCGGAACCCACGGCAAGACGACGACTTCCTGCATGCTCGCGTGGATCCTGGAACGCGCCGGGCTCGAACCCGGATTCCTGATCGGCGGCATTCCGTCGAACTTCGGCCTGTCCGCGCGCGCGGGCGGCGGTTCCGCGTTCGTGATCGAAGCGGACGAGTACGACACCGCGTTCTTCGACAAGCGGGCTAAATTCGTCCATTACCGCCCGCGGCATCTGGTCATGACGAACCTCGAGTTTGATCATGCCGACATCTACCCTGACCTGGCGGCGATCCAGAAGCAGTTCCACCATCTTTTGCGCACCGTGCCGGCGTCGGGGCGGGTGATCTGGAACGCCGCGGACGCGAACCTTGCGGCGGCGCTGACGATGGGCTGCTGGACGCCACTGACCGGTTTTGCGCGCGAGCAGCGGGCGGCGGCCGACTGGCACGTGCGGCTGGTTGACGAGGACGGCTCAGCGTTCGAAGTACACCACCACGGCAGGCCGGCGGCGGTCGTGCGCTGGCCAATGATCGGCATGCACAACGTGGAAAATGGCCTTGCTGCGCTGGTCTCTGCGGTCGGCATGGGGATCGCGCCGGAAGCGGCCGCTGCGGCGCTCGGCGCGTTCACCGGCGTGCGCCGGCGCATGGAGCTGCGCGGCGAAGTCGGCGGTATCCGGGTCTATGACGATTTTGCGCACCATCCGACCGCAATTGCCGCGACCGTCGACGGCCTGCGGCGCCGTGCGCGCGACGAGCGGATCATCGCGGTGCTGGAACCGCGGTCCAATACGATGCGCCTGGGCGTCCACAGCGCGGAACTGCCACGCGCGCTCGCGCGCGCCGATCGCATCTGGCTCTATCAGCCGGCCGGGCTCAACTGGCAGCTCGACGATATCGCGCACAGCATCGGGGCCCATGCCGCGGTCGCGGGCGAGCTGCCGGTGCTGGTTGACGCGCTGGTGGCCGAACTGCGTGCCGGGGATCACGTGCTGATCATGAGCAATGGCGGCTTCGGCGGCCTGCACGAGCGGCTGCTGACGGCGCTGCGGGCGCGGCCGGCGTGAACGTCGAAGTCCGCGAGCTGCCGCTGTTTCCGCTGAACACCGTGCTGTTCCCGGGCGGTCCGCTGCCCCTTCGGATCTTCGAGCCGCGTTATCTCGACATGATCAGCCGCTGCCTGCGCGAACAGAGTGGCTTTGCGGTGGTGTTGATCGGGGAGGGTTCGGAGGAGCACGCGGCCACCAGCTTTGCCGCGACCGGCACCGAGGCGCGAATCGTCGACTTCGATCCGCTCGAAGGCGGGCTGCTCGGGATCAGCTGCATTGGCTGCGAGCGCGTGCGTGTCGTCGAGGCCTGGCGGGAAGCGGACGGATTGAATCGCGGACGCGTGCTCGATATCGGCGCGGATCCGGTCGTGCCGCTGCCGCCCCAACAATCCTGGCTTGCGGATATCGTGCGCCAGGTCATGCCGGAATCCGGCGACACCTATCGTCACGTCGAAATACGCAACGATGCCGCGTGGATTGGCAATCGCCTGGCCGAGATGCTGCCGCTGGCGCTCGCCGACAAGCAGATCCTGCTCGAATTGACGGATCCGATCGAGCGTCTCGCGGCGCTCGAACCGGTGGTCACTCGCGACCGGGAGTGAGCGGCGCCGGCCGCAGCCAGCCGACTGCGGCGGCAACCAGGATCATCACGAGCGCCCAGCCGGCGACCAGCCAGCCGGTATAGCCGTCCAGGGATCCGACCAGGTAGCCATAAGGCGCCTCGTCGGCGGACCGGGTCGCATGCTGGGTTATCTTGATCACGCAGACCCAGCCCATGTGCAGTCCGATGCCGAAGGCGATGGCCCCGGTGCGTGCGCGTACGAGTGCGAGCAGCACGCCGACCAGCGCCAGCGTGATGAACGAATCGGCGATAGCCGCCGGTTGCGCGAAGTTCGTGAATGCGATGCCGAGCAGTGTCAGCCCGCTGTCCCAGCCGACTTCGGACGCTGGAATGCGCACGCGTGCGAGGAAATGAATGGCGGAATAGAGGAGCGCCGTGCTCGCGACGGCGACGGCGATTCCGGATTCGCGCGAGACTGCGCGGAACATCAGGCCGCGAAAGAAGGTTTCTTCGACGATTGCGACCAGCAAACCGGCCACCAGGCCGGTCGCGATTCCTTCCAGCAGATGCGCGGCATCCAGGTCCGGCCGGAGCGTGCGGATGCCGAGCGCGACGATCGCGAGCGACATCGGCAGCATCGTCGCAAGTCCGAGCGCAAGCCCCGCGCCGGATTGGCGGAGGAACCGGGCGCGCGGCAGCCCGTAGCCCCAGTCCGCGCGGGTGCGCAACCGCAGCCGGCGCACCGCGAGCACCAGGCCGATGAGCAGCAATAGCTGCCAGAGGCGGCTGACGACCTTGTGGAACGGCCAGTCCGGCTGCAGCGCGTGCGCAACCTGCCAGACCGGCCAGGCGGCGAGCGCGGCCATGACCAGCGTGCCGAGGATCGCCGCCAGGAACCAGAGCAGGGCGCGCATCAACGCGGGGGGGCGATGGATTCGAAAGCGCGACGCGCGGCATCGAGCGTCGCGTCGATTTCGGCAGCGCCGTGTGCCGCGGAAACGAAACCGGCCTCGAATGCGGAGGGCGCGAGGTAGATGCCTCGGTCGAGCATCGCATGGAAAAAGCGCTGGAACAGGCCGACGTCGCAGGCCATGACCTGGTCGTATCCCGTCACCGGCGCATCCGCGGTGAAGAACAGGCCGAACATGCCGCAGACATGATTCGTCGTGAATGCGACCCTGGCGCCGCGCGCCGCTGCTTCCAGTCCGGCGACGAGTTTGCCGGTGGTCGCTGCCAGCGCATCGTGGAAGCCGGGGCGCGAGAGTGCGTCCAGCGTCGCGAGTCCGGCCGCCATCGCGACCGGATTGCCGGACAAGGTTCCGGCCTGGTAGACGGGGCCCTCTGGTGCGATGCATTCCATGATGTCGCGCCGACCGCCAAACGCACCAACGGGCAGGCCGCCGCCGATGATCTTGCCGAGTGTGGTCAGGTCCGGGCTGATGCCGTAGAGCGCCTGGGCGCCGCCAGCGGCGACGCGAAACCCGGTCATCACTTCGTCGAAGATCAGCACGGCGCCATGGCGCGTGCAGTGCTCGCGCAGGGCCTCGAGGAATCCCGCCGCGGGCGGAACGCAATTCATGTTGCCTGCGACCGGTTCGACGATCACGCAGGCGATCTCCCGGCCGATGGTAGCGAAGCATTGCTCCAGGCCGCCCAGATCGTTGTAACTCAGCGTCGTCGTCGCCGCGGCGACCGCAGCCGGGACGCCGGCCGATGTCGGCACGCCGAGTGTCAGCGCGCCGGACCCGGCCTTGACCAGCAGTGCATCGGAATGTCCGTGATAACAGCCCTCGAACTTGACGATGCGCTCGCGGCCGGTGAAGCCGCGTGCGAGCCGGATGGCGCTCATCGTGGCCTCGGTTCCCGAACTGACCATGCGCAGCCGCTCGATTGCCGGCATCAGTTCCGTTACGCGCCGCGCGAGCGCGGTCTCGATGACGGTCGGTGCGCCGAATGACAGGCCGTCCGCGGCCTGCCGCGTCACGGCCGCAATGACATCCGGATGCGCATGGCCGAGGATCATCGGGCCCCAGGAGCCCACGTAGTCGATGAACTCCCGGCCGTCCTCGGCGACGACACGCGCGCCGTGCGCGCGCCGGACGAACAGCGGTTCGCCACCGACGCCGCGGAAGGCACGCACCGGCGAATTGACGCCGCCCGCGATGTAGCGCGACGCTTCCTCGAAATGGGACATCGCGGCGCGCGCCCGGATCAGTTCCGGTCCACCTTGAACCCGCGTTTCTCGAGGAGCGCCGGCACCCCGCGCTCGCCGACCAGGTGTCCTGCCCCGACCACGATCAGCACGTCGTCCTCGCCGGCGAGCAGCTCCGCGATCCGCTCCGTCCAGCGGGCATTGCGGTCGTAGACGAGCCGGTCGACCAGTTCCGGATAACCGGCAAAATCGTCGTCAAACAAGTCGGCCAGGGCGTCGCCATCCCCCTCACGCCAGGCCTGCAGCAACCGGCGCGTGTCGGCCTCGATATCGCCGGCTTCCTCGATCGACTGCAGCAGGAATTCATTTTGCTGTCCGGCCGGCATCTCGTCGAACAATGCGAGCTGCTCGTCGGCGGTCTCGAATCCACACATCGGTTTCCCGGCGGCGCGTGCCGCTGCGTCGACGATACGTTCGACGCCATTCTCGATGTCGAAGCCGTGCTGCTGCAATGCGAGCAGCGACAGCATCATGCCGGCGAACCACGGTTCGAACTGGGCGAGCGGCTCGAGCGGAAGCCCGGCCGCGTCGGCGGCAGCTTTCACCTTGTCCGCATCGGGACCGAGCAGCGTGAACAGGTCGCGGCCCTCGGGATCGATCACGCGCGCGAGCGTGAGGCGCTGCATCTCCACTTCGTCGACCGCGCCGAGATCGATCTCCAGGCAGACTTTCTCAGAGTCCGCCAGCGCCTCGGCCAGCGCCCCGTCGATGGCGAACCCGCCCTCCGGCAGCATGTGCACCGAGCCGAAGAGATACACGGTGTTGCTACCGCCGCTGACCGTCCAGAGTGCCGGCTCCGCGGCGACGCTGGCGCTCGCCATCACGGCGGCGGTCATCGCGACCGCCACACCGATCGATTTCAAACGTCGTTCAACCATTGGTAGTCACCCATTCAATGCCGGTTTCCATGCTGCCATCCTCGCCGAGCGTGAACCACCGATAGGCGGGCGGGCGCGTATCGACCTCGAACTCGTCCGCATTCTGCGCGAACTGCATGCAGGTGGAAGGCGTGCCCATCAGGCGCATCTCGCCCTGTCGGCGGTCGAGCGGCTGATGCGTGTGGCCCCAGACGAGCCCGCGCACGCGCGGGTGGCGTGCGAGCACCGCGAAGAGCGCCGGCGCGTTGTCCAGCATCAACTCGTCAAGCCACCGGCTGCCATGCGGGACCGGATGGTGATGCAGGCAGACGATCGCATAGTGACCGGCTTCCTGCGCCAGCACCCGGTCGAGCCGCGCGAGCTGCACGTCCGGCAGATGACCGTGATTCTCACCCGCCACCGTGCTGTCGAGCATCACGATCAGCCACCCTTCATGCCGGTGCGCGAAGCCATGCACGAAGGGCGGGCAATCGAGACCGCGGCGCATGGCCGCGGCCGTGTCGTGATTGCCGGGCAGGCAATGCACGGGCGCACCCACGTCCGCAAACAGCCGGCAGAGTTCCGCGTAGCCGGTGTCGTCGTCGTGAACGAGATCGCCGGTCAGCAGGATCGCCTGCGGCTCGGGATGGCTCCGCTCCGCATGGGCGATGCAGCGTGCGAGTGTTTCGCCGGTCGCGATGCCGCGCACGCGAGTCTCCGGCGAACCGGAGAGATGCGTGTCCGAGAACTGCAACAACCGCACCGTGCCCGGTCAATATCGGTAGTGGTCGGGCTTGAATGGCCCGTCGGCGGCGATGCCGAGGTAACGCTGCTGCTCCTCCGTCATGACGGTCAGTTTCGCGCCGATCCTTCCGAGGTGCAGTCGCGCGACCTTCTCGTCGAGCTCCTTCGGCAGCACGTAGACGCGGTTTTCGTAACGATCGCCATGCGCGAACAGCTCGATCTGCGCGAGCACCTGGTTCGTGAACGAGTTCGACATCACGAAAGACGGGTGACCGGTGCCGCAGCCGAGATTCACGAGACGCCCTTCGGCCAGCACGATTATGCGCCGGCCGTCCGGGAAGATGACGTGATCGACCTGGGGCTTGATGTTTTCCCAGCGGTACTGCCGGAGGGATGCGATGTCGATCTCGCTGTCGAAGTGGCCGATGTTGCAGACGATCGCCTGGTGCTTCATGCGGCGCATGTGATCGTGGCCGATCACATTGACGTTGCCGGTGGCCGTGACGAAGATGTCCGCCATCGCGCAGGCGTCCTCCATCGTGACCACGCGATAGCCTTCCATCGCCGCCTGCAGCGCGCATATGGGGTCGATCTCGGTGACCCAGACGGTGGCGCCGAGGCCGCGCAGCGACTGCGCGCAGCCCTTGCCCACGTCGCCGTAACCCGCGACCAAGGCGATCTTGCCGGCGATCATCACATCGGTCGCGCGCTTGATCCCGTCCACCAGCGACTCGCGGCAGCCGTAGAGATTGTCGAACTTCGACTTCGTGACCGAGTCATTCACGTTGATCGCGGGGAACGGCAGCCGGCCTTCGCCGGCCATTCGGTAGAGCCGCTTGACGCCCGTGGTCGTTTCTTCGGTGACGCCGCGGATCTCCGCAAGCCGCGTCGAGTACCATCCCGGCTGCGACGCGAGGCGGGACCGGATCGAGGCATAGAGGCTTTGTTCCTCTTCATTCGCAGGTTCTGCAATGACCGACGCATCATGCTCCGCGAGCGCCCCGAGCATCAGCAACAGGGTCGCGTCGCCGCCGTCGTCGAGGATCATGTTGGCCTGGCGGCTGCCCGGCCAGTCGAAAATCCGATGGGCAAAATCCCAGTACTGTTCGAGCGTCTCGCCCTTGTGCGCGAAAACCGGAATACCGGCCGCAGCAATGGCGGCGGCCGCATGGTCCTGGGTCGAGAAGATGTTGCACGAGGCCCAGCGCAGCTCAGCCCCGAGCGCCGCGAGCGTCTCTATCAGGACCGCGGTCTGGAT
>JALYJS010000144.1 GCA_030799345.1 Pseudomonadota bacterium
GGGGGCGCCCCAGCTCGGGTGGTCCTGCTTGAGCGGGACGATGCGCTTCTCGACCTGGAACGGCAGCTGGTTGGCTTGCCGATAGGGCCGTCGGGAGCGATCGGTCAGACCCTACGTGGCAGCGTCCTTGAGATCGCCCTGAACCAATTCCACGCCAAAACCCCCCAGGTCGGCGAGTCTTGCGGGATTGGACGTGCTGCGTACCAGCGCCCGCACGCGCTTGCCTTGCTCACGCAGGAGGCGGCAGATCTCGCTCCGAGCATCCCGGTCGCACCCGCGATCAGATTCATGGCTCCTCCCGTTGGCAAGTGAGGCCGCAGTAAAACCGCATAATGCGCTACGACCACCTGCGCGGCCACCAACGGGGTACAGCCCGACCTGCCACTCTCCGCAGCAGCCGCACCTCCGGCAGCGCGCCTGGCCGGCCCGTGGAGGTGTTCCATAAAGGCACGGAAGGTGTCCTGTCGAATTTCTTCCATAGCCGGAGCATGATGAGAGAGGAAGGGTCAGCCGTGCTCTCGAGATCCAGTAGCATTCTCACTAAAAGCCCGCCTACGGGTGCGCGTGCGCCAATGCGAAGCGATAGATCATAAACACACCACTTTGGGGAATCATTCAACATGAAAGCCATTCTGAAAACCGTATTTGCCGCCATCCTCCTTGCCACCGGAAGCATCTCAATGGCCGTGGCAGGTGACACCGATCCCGTCATCGGGACCTGGCATCTCAATGTCGCGAAGTCGAAGTTCAGTCCTGGCCCCGCACCGAAGAGCGAAGTCCGGACTTACACGGCAACCGCCGAGGGCACCGCTCTGAGTTGGACGAATGTCGGCGCGGACGGAAAGGAGACCGTTGTCAAGTCGACGTTCAAGGCGGACGGCAAGGATTACCCCCTGACGGGATCACCCAACTTCGACGCCCTGGCGTTGAAGCAAGTGGACAGCCACACAGTCAAGAGCGAGCAGAAGAAGGCTGGCAAGGTTATCGGGACGAGCACTCGCTCCGTCTCGAAGGACGGCAAAGTCCTCACGTTATCAGGCAAGGGCACCGGCGCGGATGGGAAGTCTTACGACAACGTCCTGGTCTACGACAAGAAGTAATCCGCCACCCGGCGCGGCCTGATCCTCGAGACGACCGCATCGAAAGGTGCGGTGCTCCGAACTAGTTTGATCACAGAACCCCGGCCTTACGCCGGGGTTCTTTTGCTGGAGCTACTACAACACTCCCCGCAGATAGGGGGAACAGCAGGCCCCTGATTTGAACCTGTGCTTCAAGAAGGTCAGGGAGTCTGCGGTTTTTTCGGCAAGAGTTTTGCGTGTATCAGTCCTGCACAGTTCTGCATCGTGGGGCACGAGGTGATCTTCTTTAATTTTGATCATTTGTGTATGTTGGATTCTGTATGAGAGCGCTCAGCAGGTCTGTCTTGGTACTCATCATTGCGCCCGCTGCAGTCGCGCTCCAACTAGCCTGTTCACCGCTCAGCGGCACGGTCGCCCGGGAGCGCAGCGGCGCCAACACGCTTCTGAAGGGAAAGAGGACCACGGGTGATTCCTGTTCGCTTCCCGAAGCCGAGCCCATCGTCGAGATCGTCCGCAGGGGGACTTTCAACGGGATTGCCGCAGACTCCTACGCCCACGCTTCGAACGACGACCTCGTCGGGACGATCAGCAATGCGAATTTCCACCGCTTCTGGGACGGCACCTGTAGCAGCTACAAAGTTCCAGTACGCATCGTCGCCCCCAAGGCCAATCACTGCGACAGCGGGCGCCTGGCCCACGTGGGGCTGGTTGAGCTAATCCACCCGTATCAAATCGGCTCCCCCGAATTCCCGCCGGGAGCCTTTGCGGGAGTCGTGCAAGCACAGAATGACCCCGTCTACGACCCGCTGCTCGATCAGGGCTATCACGAGGCCTGGGCCAATCTTCGCGGGTGGTTCCTCTTCGGCGATCCCGGGCACGGAGGCGGTGGAATCGTCTACATGGGGTTTCAAGCCAACAACTTCTCCGGCGAGCTCGAGTACATCGCGGGCCTTCCCGACAACATTAATTTGGGATTGCATCTGGAAAGGCCGCAGGACTACGCGATTCTTTATCGCGACGTCTCGCGATGGCTGCGCGGGCCGAAGACTCCGCTCAATTTCACCGGTGCCGAGCGCACGGATCTATGCCCGGTCAGCGACGTGGTCGGCTTTGGTTACTCGTACACCGCGAGGCAGCTGAAGGCGGTCATCGCCGATCCCCATCACCTCAACTCGACCTGGGGATCGGCCGACCCCATCTTTTCGCGCGGGCGGGTGCTGGATGGCATGTTGCTGGCTGGATTCTTCGACAGGCCAAAATCCCGCCAGAAACCTTCGCTGTGCCCCGATGTCACCGCGAGCGACCTGGCATCCCTGCCGTGCGACGGTCCGGATGATCCCAGCGAGGGACCCGTGGTGCTCGTGCAGTCGGAGACCGATGTCCAATTGTTCCCGCGCAGCCTCCGCCCCCAGCCGCCCGGCCGTCCCGCCCAGCTCGACCATTACAAGGTGCACGAGATCCATTCGGCCGCGCACATCGAACGACCGTATTTCCCAGACGCGCTCCTGCTCGATTACCTGGAGCAGGATCCTTCCTCGACCCGACAGAATCCCTTGGATCGGAGCCCGGTCCTGCGCGCCGATCTCGTAAACCTCGTGGACAAGATTCAGCATGACACGCCGCTGCCGGTTTCCGCGCACATGAAGGTTCATGGGCCCATGTCGGCATTCGGCTATGGCATCGTGTCCCTCGATCCTTCTACCGGCAATAGTTTCGGGGGCGTCGAGCTGCCGCAGGCCGCCGCGCCGCTGGGGCTTTATCGCGGGATCGAATGTCATGGCGTGTCTTCTCGCGATTTCGATATCACGGATTCGTATCACTACGCACCGCGGCCCACGGGAAGCGGCGATTTGACCAGTGGTCGCGCCAGGTACCTGCTCGAATCGAGCCCGGGTTTCTCGGCGGGGTCGCTGTGCGCGGAGCATGGGGGCATCGAAGGGATGTTCACTCCTTACCGGACGGTGGATGACGCCTTGGGAACGAGCTATTGCGCCGACCTGTACCCGACGCGCCAGGCCTACTCCGACCGCGTGGCGGCCGCGGCGGACCGGCTGGTCGCACAGCGCTACTTGCTACCCGAGGACAGAGACGGCGTCATCGCGGCGGCGGAGGCGGCGGCGGACGAGTATCCTGATTGTGTGCCAAGCGGGTGATTCAGAGGAAACCCGACGCGAGCCTCAAAAGCTCAAGAGTGATTCGCGCTTTAAAGCTATGGTCCGCAAGCTCGGCCTACGTTCTGGCCGCAGTTTGACTCTGACTCTATTCCCCAGTCTCGTCCTCTTCGTCCGGATCCTCGTACGCGAAGGGGTCCGTGACAGACGGCTTGGTCGGTAGCGGCATGCGCGGCAACGACTCTTCGAGATTGGCGGCATTGAGCATGAACGACGCCAGAATCACTGCTGCCTGCTTTAGGTCTTCGATTTGCAGGTGATCGTAACTGTCAACGCTGGAGTGATGAATGCGCGCCGCATAGTCGAGCGGATCCTGGATGAACTGAAACGCGGGAATGCCGACCGCCTGCATCAGCTCATGGTCCGTTGCGCCCGTGCGTTGGGAGGAAATCGTCGTTGCGCCCATGCTCGCGAAGGGCTCGAACCATTTGCGAAAGATGGGTACGACGGCGGGATTGCCTTCGGCATAGATCCCGCGGATTTTTCCTGACCCATTGTCGACGTTGAAGTAGGCTGCCAGATCGTAATAGCCCGGGCTCGGCGTAATCGGCCAACGGTTCCGCCAGCCGTAGTAGTGATGGAGCCCATTTGCGACCGGATCCGTCGACGGAGCCCGCGTCGCGAGATGCTTCTCGATGTAGGCCAGCGAACCGCCCAAGACCTGCTCTTCGCCCGACCACAGCGCAAAGCGAATCGTGCGCTTTGGCCTCATACTGAGCGTGGACAGGATTCGTGCCGCTTCCATGATTACCGCACTGCCCGCGGCGTTGTCCCCCGCGCCATCGGCCGCGACCCAACTGTCCAGGTGCGCCCCCGCCATCACGTAGCCAGCCTTCGGGTCGTGGCCGGGGATGTCTGCGATGACGTTGTAGGCTTTCGTGTCCTCGTCGTGATACCTCACGTCGCTGATGACCTCGATCGTCGGCGAGGCGTCCGTCCGGGACAGGCGAGCAAGCTGGCGATAGTCCTCCGCCGCGAGCTCAATTCCGGGCAGCTTCGGCGTCAAGCCGACGCGATGCCCATAGCCCTCGCCCGTGACCAGCCCCGCATCTCGGTACGACATGCGAACCCAAGCGAGCGCACCTTCCTCCGCCAGAAACGCATCGAGTCGGTCGTCAAACTGCGCTTCCTTGAGCGTCCGGGCGATTTCCACCTCGGAATGGCGAGGCTGCTGGTATTCGCTGAGCTCACTCAAGCTTTCGTCTGTCAGGCGCTCGAACGACGGCTGGTAAGGCTCCGAGCTTCGCTCCGGCTTGCTGACCAGCACGATCTTGCCGCGCAACACTCCCTTCCACTTTGCGAAGTCCCGCTCACGCCGCATCGGCGCCAGCACGACGGGGGCGGTCAGTGCGCCATTCGTCGGTGGCGTCCAGGCGATCGGAATGGAGCGCAAAACCTTGGTTCGTGGCGATATCATGCGCACGCTCGACTTCTCGATCGACCAGCCTCGGCCGAACTCGAAACCCTCCAGGTGAACGTTAGTCAGGCCCCAGGCACGGAACTGCTCCTGCGTCCACTTCTCGGCCTCACGCATCTGCGGCGAGTTCGTCATGCGGCCGCCGATGCGATCGGTTAGATGGGCCGCGATTTGCGGAAGCTGGCTTCGATCGAAGCCTTCGTCCACGATACGGTTGATCGCGCTTGGCTCATTCTGCTCCGTCGCCAGCGCGGTCAGAACGATCAATCCCGCGGCGAGCCCTATTGCGGCTGCGTGACTTCTCATGTCGAGCTCGCCCCCATGCATTCCGCGACCGGCTTTAGATCCTTGCCGTGCTCGGTATTATCGCCCGGCCATCGCGAAAGGCATAATCGACGCTTCAGAAAGCGACAGCGCATGTCGACGGTTGCGACTAAAACTGGCTGAATTCATTTGCATTGCATGGATGAAAACCTATGACAGCCGATTACCCGATAAGCAAACAGAATAAGTTCAGGCAACTTCGGGAGAAGGGCTGCTATGACAGGGAAAGCGTGCATCGGATCCTGGACGCGGGTCTCGTAGCCCAAGTTGCTTTCGTCGAGGACGGAAATCCGGTCGTAGTACCGATGATTTATGGTCGCGATGGTGAAACTGTGTTTTTGCACGGCGCGCGCAAAGCCCGGGTAATTCGCATGGTTGAAGGTAGCGAGAAGATCTGCCTGAACGTGACCCTGCTGGATGGCATCGTGCTGGCCCGTTCCGCGTTCAACTCCTCGATGAACTATCGCTCGGTAACCGTCTTCGGCACGCCAAGCTTGGTAGAAGACCGTACGGAGAAAGTGCGCGCCATGAAGGTCATCAGCGAACACCTGATGCCGGGCCGCTGGGACGAGCTGCGGGTTCCACATGAGAGCGAAGTAAAAATGACCGGCGTGATCGCGGTAGAAATTGACGCTGCATCCGCCAAGGTATCCGCGGGACTGCCAGTCGATGAACCCGATGACTATGCCATCCCGGTCTGGGCCGGCGTATTGCCGCTGACATCGCAACTGCAGTGCTTGTTGGACGATGACCGGCTGTTGCCTGGTGTCACGGCATCCGTCGCCGTGCGTGCATTGCAGAACAGAGTTTTTTAGAACTCCAGCCGCTGACTCTCGAGGTACTCGTCATAGCTGCCGGTGAAGTCGGCGAAGTTGCCCATGCGCAGCCCGAACTGCAGCACCACGTCACCCGAACTCGGCTCCAGTTCGCCGCCCAGGACCTTTATGAGCGTGGTTTTTCCGCTGCCATTCGCGCCGATGAGGCCATAGCGGTTGCCGTCCACGAACTTGACCGAGACGTGCTCGAACAGGGGTTTCGCATCGAACTGGATCGAAAGATTGGTCGTGGAGAGCATGGAGCCCGGGGCGGCAAGGGAAAGGGTTGGCCGGCGAGTGCCGGGCGCGCAGTTTAGCTGATTGCGAACAGGGCGGCTTGTCGGCTGTGGCTGCTACTGAAAATCCGCGTCGGGGTTCGATTCCGCACCTGGCCACGATTCCTCGCTTGTGAACTCCCATCACCCCGGTGGGCCATGAATTCTAGAGGGGCGGAGGCTCTGCGACACGGCGCAAACCGCGAGCGCCCAGCACGTCGCGCCAGCTGCCGTCCAAACGCACGAAGCGATCAGTGTAAACCCAGGCGTGCGCGCCCGCGGCTTCACCCTGTGCATAAGCCCACCACGCGATTGCGCGCGAACGCTCGCGGTCGTGCGGCAGCCTCAACGCGTCGAAGCGATGTGCGACCTCGCTCCCGCCCTCCACGTGGCTGCGTTGCCAGCGCTCGAGATGCGCCGGGTACGCGAGGAAATCGCGCTTTGCTGCGTTGCAGCCATCGTGCGCGAGCACGAGACTGTGGCCGAGATCGACGGGGTAGTGCGACCACGCGATAAAGTTATCAACGCGACCAGCACCGCGCAGCTCTCGCGCACAGTAAAGGCAGCGGGCTTGCTGGTCCAGGCATGTCGGTGGTTCAGTTCCTTTCCTATTGTCCGCGGGGACGCTGGTCATCGGCGCGGGCAATAGGGATATAGCGCTACTTCACCGTTAACTTTTTCGAGCCTACAGACCTGCCGTCCTGCATCACTTCGACCTCGTAGTCCCCGGCGGGCCAGCCGTCCGGCTTGCTTACGTGGAACTCGTTTGTCGCGGGGCCGTTGGTGGTGATCGTCATACTGTCTTCCTGCACGACAACGACGCTGTCGCCCTTGCGGTAAGTCCATTTCGCATCGAGCTTGGCGGTGCCGCTGCCGGTCGTGTCAACCGAGACGTACATCGTGTCGGTCCTGGTAAAAGTGTCGGTCGCGACCGCGATCTTCTTATCGGCGCCGATCGAAGTGCCGGCAGTCACGCTTGAAACCGCGATGCCTGCGGGCATCGGTGCCGGGGCAGGGGCGGGCGCAGGTGCGGGCGCCGGGGCGATCTTCGGCTCGTCCTTCTTGCCGCAGGCAGAGAGCGCCAAT
>JALYJS010000145.1 GCA_030799345.1 Pseudomonadota bacterium
GACCTGATGCTCGACGAAGGCATCGGTAGTTGCGGCAAGGACGGGCAGACGGTGCCGGTCGGCGTCGGGCAACCGACATTGCGCGTGGATTCGCTGACCGTCGGCGGCACGGCCTGAGGGAGACGCCATGCGCCTTGCCCGGGCCGTGTACGAAAGCCTGCCTTACGTCTACATGCTGGTCGGGCTGGCGGCGATCCTCGCGTCATTCGCGTGGCGGGCGCCCGGCTGGTCTGACCTGATGGGCGGATTCGGCCTGATTGCCATGGTATCGGGCCTGGTACTGGTGCTGCGCCGGCGCGATTACCGGATCCAGAAACGCCGTTACGGCGCCGAATTCGACGACGAGGACTAGCCGGGCATTTCTTCTTCGGGCGCTTGCTGCGCCTCGTGGTTGCCGGTGGATTCCTGCGCCTGATGAGCGCGCGCCCGGGCCGAGCGCTCGTCGAGATACATGATCTCGTGCTTGCCGAGAACGATGACATCGCCGTCGTTCAGGTGGTGCTTGCGCACGCGTTTCGATTTCACGTACACGCCATTGGTGCTGTTCAGGTCTTCCAGCACGCTGCCATCGGCGTTGGTCACGATCTGGCAATGGTGCCGGCTGATGAACTTGCTGTCGATCTGCACATCGTTGTCGACGGTACGCCCGATGATCAGGCGACCGAGCCGGAGCGGGCGTTCCTCGACGTGCTCGCCGGCGTGCGCGACGATGACGCGTGCCAGCACCTCGTCGGCGTCGACCGGCCGGTGCGTCGTCGGCTCCTGCTCGAACCCCGCGCGCATGCGGTTGGTGCGCGCGGCGTACTCGACCCATTGCAGCTCGTCGATGGCCGCTTTCAGTTCCGCGACGCCGATTCTCTGCTGTCCGAGCGCATAGGCGGCCATCAGCGCCGTGTCGCAGATCGTGTTGATCAGGCGCGGCACTCCGCCCGTGTACCGGAAAATGACCGGAAAGGTCTCCTCGTCGAACAGGTGACGTCCGGCCAGGCCGGCGACTTCGAGCCGGTGCAGGATATAGGCCTGGGTATCCTCCGGCGTCAGCGCAGTCAGGTGGAAACGCAGGCGCACGCGCTGGACGAGCTGGATCAGTTCGTCGGAATCGAGCTTTTCGTTCAGCTCGGGCTGGCCGCACAGGATGATGCGGAGCACCTTCTCCTTGGTCGTCTCGACGCCCGACAGCAGCCGGACTTCCTCAAGCACCCGGTTCGTCAGGTTCTGCGCCTCGTCGACGATCAGCAGCACCTTGCGGCCCGCGGCGTACTGCTCGACCAGGAACTGGTTGAGCGTCGCAAGCAGCTCGGCCTTGCGCATCTTGAATGGCGAGAACCCGAACTGCACCAGTACGGCCTGCAGGAACTCGATCGGCGACACCTGCGTCTGCGCGACCTGCGCGACGACGACGTCCTTTTCCAGTTCCCGCAGGAAGGTCTCGATCAGCGTGGTCTTGCCGGAACCGATCTCGCCGGTGATGACCACAAAGCCGTCGGTGAACCAGATCGTCGACTCCATGTACGCCTTGGCGCGCGCATGGTGCTTCGACAGATACAGGAATGCCGGGTCCGGGCTCAGCCGGAATGGCAGTTCGGTCAGCTGGAAATGTTCCAGGTACATGCGCTTACAAGGCTAGCACGAGCCTGCGTCGCAGCGCGCGCGCGGCGCGGGCGCGCTCGGCACTGGAGGCGCAGATGCGGGTCAGGTGGCCGAGCTTCCGGCCGGGACGGGGCGTCTTGCCATAATCGTGCAGGTGCACGCCTGGCAGGCCGAGCAGGGGAAGCGTCCGCGGCATGCGGCCGATCAGGTTGAACATCACGGCGTGTCCGCGCGTGCGCGTGCTGCCGAGCGGCAAGCCGGCAACGGCGCGGACATGGTTTTCGAACTGGCTGGTCTCCGCGCCCTCGATTGTCCAGTGTCCGGAATTGTGCACACGCGGCGCCATCTCGTTTGCGATCAGCCGTCCGCGCAGCACGAAGTACTCGACGCACATCACGCCGACATAGCCGAGCGCCTGCATCAGTCGCCGGTGGTGGCGCTCGGCCGCGCGCTGCAGGCCGGCATCGCGAAACGGTGCGCGCGTTTCGGCCAGGATGCCGCGCTCGTGCCGGTTTTCGGCGAGCGGATAGAACGCCACCTGGCCGGCGCGGCTGCGCGCACCGATCAGCGAGACTTCGCGCGTGAACGGCACGAACCGTTCGTACACGAGCGCCTCGCCCTGGAGCGTTTTCCACGCGCGGCGCGCATCGACCGGCTTCTGCAGCAGAACCTGGCCCTTGCCGTCATAGCCGAGGCGGCGGGTCTTCAGGATTCCCGGCGTGCCGAGCGCCGCGACCGCGCGGTCCAGGTCGTCGTGTGTATCCACCCTGACGGTAGGTGCGTGCGGGATTCCGAGCCGGCGAAACAGGCGTTTTTCGGACCAGCGGTCCTGGCTTACTGCGAGCGCACGGGGCGGCGGCCATACACGAACTCGCTCGGCGATCGCTCGTACGGATTCGACCGGTACGTTTTCCCAGTCGAAGGTCACGACATCCACCCCTTGTGCGAACCGGCGCAGTCGGCGCAGGTCGTCGAAGCGGCCGGCCACGACCGGCGCGACCGCTGCGCCCGGCACGTCGCCGCTACGATCGTACATCGTGAATTGCAGTCCGAGCGGGATGCCGGACAGGGCCATCATCCGGCCGAGCTGCCCGGCGCCGACGATACCGATGCGCATGAATCAGCCGCCGGAAGGATCGGGTTTGGCCAGCACCGCCGCGGTCTGTCGTTCGCGGAAGGCGCGCAGCGCTTCCTTCAGCGACGGGTGCCGCGCGGCGAGTATCGCCGTTGCCAGCAGCGCTGCGTTCTTCGCGCCGGCCTCGCCAATCGCGACTGTGGCAACCGGCACGCCGGCCGGCATCTGGGCAATCGACAGCAGCGAATCGAGGCCGTTCAGGGCCCTGGACTGGATCGGCACACCAATGACCGGCAGCAGCGTTTTGGCTGCCGTCATGCCGGGCAGGTGGGCAGCGCCGCCGGCGCCTGCGATCAGCACCTCCAGACCCCGGCCTTCCGCACTGGCGGCATACTCAAACAGCAGATCCGGCGTGCGGTGGGCCGATACGATGCGGGTCTCGAAAGGCACTGCGAGGGATTTCAACGTCTCGGCGGCAAGGCGCATCGTGTCCCAGTCGGACGACGAACCCATGATAATGCCGACCAGCAGTGTCATCGGGGGATTCTAGCACCGGTCAGTAACTAATTGAATCGGCAAGGAAATACCCCCGCGCCGACAGGGAGTAGAGCGGCGCGGGGGGATGCCCGAAGATCAGGGGATGCTTGATACGCTGGGCAACGTGAACAGGCTACCGCTATCGCAACCGGCGGCAAATACGGACAACGTCGCCGGAAGGCGACAGCCGTCAGAATTGTTTCTGGACCCAGCGAAACAGTGCCCGTTTCGCCCCGGCCGGTTGCGCGGCGGCCGGCTCGGCCACTGCCGCCGCCACCAGGCTTTCCAGCGCAGTGGCGTCCGCCGCCGGAAACTCCCCCATGAAGCGTTCGATGGCGTCATCGCGGTCGGCGATCAGCCTATCGCGCCAGCGTTCGGCGCGGCGAAAGCGCGCCGCTTCCTGGCGGGACGCCTGCACATCGGCATCCAGCGCGAGCCGGATCGGCTCGTGATCGAGGCCGCGCATCAGCTTGGCGACGAATTGCCGCTGCCGCAGCGCCGCGCCATGACGGGTGATACGGCGTGCGAGCGCGATCGCATCGGCGAGTTTTTCCGGGAGCTCCAGATCCGCGACGATCTCCGCCGGGGCGTCGATCAGGCGATCGGCCAGTTCCTGCGTCGAGCGGGCCTGGCGTTTCAGCTCGGACTTGGTCGGAGGTGGCGGCTCTCCGGGAAGCTGACGGCGGCGCATTGCCGCGATGCTAGCATGGGCACCTGAACATGCCCGCCGCCGCCCAGCCGGACTCCTCGGAACTCGAACGCATCGTCGAACAGGCGCTGGCGGAGGCGCGTGCCCGGGGTGCCAGCGCCGCTGAAGCAGGCGTCGGCGTGTCGACCGGCCTCTCGGTCACGGTGCGCCTGGGTGAAGTCGAAACGCTCGAATACCAGCGCGACCGCAGCCTCGGCGTCACGGTCTACACCGGCCAGCGCAAGGGGTCCGCGAGCACGGCGAACTTGTCGCCGGCTGCGGTTCAGGAAACGGTCGCGAAGGCATTGTCGATAGCCAGCTTCACGACCGATGACGAGTTCGCTGGCCTGCCGGATGCGTCGATGATGGCGGCCGAGGTGCCGGACCTCGAGCTCTGTCATCCCTGGGCGCTGCAGGCGCCGGCCGCGATCGAACTCGCAAAGCGCTGCGAAGCCGCGGCGCTCGCGGAAGACCCACGCATCCGCAATTCGGAGGGTGCGTCGGTCTCGACCCACCAGAAGCTGCGCGTGTTCGGCAACAGCCACGGCTTCGTCGGCGGATATCCGTCCACATCGCACAGTGTGAGCTGCGTCGTCCTCGGCCAGAGCAATGGCGAGATGCAGCGGGATTACTGGTACACGGCGGCGCGCGACTGGCGGACGCTCGAGGATTTCGAGGAAGTTGGCCGCAAGGCGGCGCGCCGGGCGGTCCGCCGTCTCGGGGCGGAGAAGATGACGACGCGCAAGGCGGCGGTGCTGTTCGCTCCCGAGCTGGCGCGCGGTCTGATCGGTCATTTCGTCGGCGCGATCAGCGGCGCCGCGCAATACCGCCGCAGCAGCTTCCTGCTCGACGCGAGCGGGCGGCAGGTCTTCCCGCAGTCGCTATCGCTGATCGAGAGACCGCACTTGCCGGGCGCGCTGGGCTCGGCGCCCTTCGACGGAGAAGGCGTCGGGACCCGCGACCGCGACCTGGTGACTTCCGGCGTGCTGAACGGCTACCTGCTCGATACGTACTCGGCGCGCAAGCTCGGGCTCGTGACGACCGGCAACGCCGGCGGCGTGCACAACCTGGTCGTCCAGGGCGACATGCTCGACCCGCAATCGCTGCTGCGGAAACTCGGCACCGGATTGCTGGTCACCGAGATGATGGGGCAGGGCGTCAATTCCGTGACCGGCGATTATTCCCGCGGCGCGGCCGGTTTCTGGATCGAGAACGGCGAGATCGTGCGCCCGGTGCACGAAATCACGGTCGCGGGCAACCTGAGCGACATGTATCTCGGAATCGTCGCCCTGGGCGATGACGTGGATCGCCGCGGCGCGATCCACTGCGGATCCCTGCTGATCGAGCGGATGACGATCGCCGGCGACTAGCCGGCCGGCGGACTGGCGAACTCGCGCAGCGTTTTTCCGGCGACGCGTTCCCGGATGGCGGACTCGACGGTGACGGCCACCGCATCCGCATCCGGATCGGTGCGCGCGCGTCCCAGCAGCCAGGTCTCGTACTGCCGCTCGTCGCGCACCGCGTTCAGGATGTCGCAGAGGTCGATGCTCTCGAGATCGCGCGCCGGCACGACGTCTTCGTCCTCGTTGACGCTCACGAGGCCGGCGCTTTCGAGCGAATTGATCACGGTCGAGAGCGCCGAGCCCGGGATCTCCAGGTGTTCCGCCAGCAGGCGCTGCCGCCACGGCGGGTCGCCGGCGACGAATCGGCGCGCGATCATCAGCATGACGCTGAGCGCCAGGCGCTCGCGCAGGCTGCTGGTCAGGCGCACCGGCACCTGTCCGGCGCGCAGGTACCGCGGGTTCTGCACGTAGAACGACAGCTGCGCGCCGATCAGCAGGATCAGCCAGCTCAGGTAGATCCAGATCAGGGCGGCGAGGAAGATCGCAAAGCCTGCGTAGATCGCGACCATCTGCGTCGACGCCGCGACGATCTTCGCGAAGATGACGCCGCTCGCCGCCCACAGGATGCCCGCAACCAGGCCGCCGGCGAGCGCGGATTTCAGCTGAACGCGGGTATTCGGCACGAACAGGTACAGGAACGTGAACATGCCGGTGACGAACAGGTACGGCCCCAGTTGCCCGAGCGCGCGGATCACGGTTCCGCCGGGCTCGTGCGAGGTGAGCCAGCGCATGACGTCGTGGCTCGCCACCGCGCTGAACAGTCCGAAGACGATTACGAGGAACACCGGCCCGATGACCATCAGGCTCAGGTATTCGCTGATACGGCGCAGCATCGAGCGGGGCCGCTCGACGTGCCAGGCGAAGTTGAACGCGCTCTCGAGCTTCTGGATCGTGGTCACGACGGTGTAGAGCAGGAAAATGAGGCCGACCGAGCCCAGCACGCCGCCGCGGACGTTGTCGACGAATTCCATTATCTGCGCGGTCAATTCGGCGGCGCGCTCGCCGATCGGCAGCAGGAACTCGAAGATCAGCGGTTCGAGATCGCGATGGACCCCGAGCCCTTTCAGGATGGCGAAAGCGAATGCGATGAGCGGCACCAGCGACAGCAGCGTCGTGTAGACGAGCCCCATCGCGCGCAGGTTCAGGTCCCCGGTCAGCAGGTCGCGGATCAGCGCGAACGGATATCGCAGCAGGTCGAACAGCCAGTTCGCGGGAGCGACCGGCGTGTCGTGCCGGTCGAACAGCAGCCGTTCCACGCGCCGGCCGAAGTCCAGGTCCACGCTCATCACGGCAGCGTGGCACAGCGCTGGCGCACCCGCAATTGCGCCCCTGCTACAGTGCCGCGATGCCCGGCCGTTATCCCGAACGTATCGTCTGCCTGACCGAAGAGACGACCGAGACGCTGTATCTGCTCGGCGAGGACGCGCGCATCGTCGGCATCTCGGGCTTCACCGTACGCCCGCCGCGCGCGCGGCGCGAGAAGCCGAAAGTATCGGCCTTCACCAGCGCGAAGATCGACCGCATCGTCGGCCTCGCCCCCGACCTCGTGCTCGGATTCTCGGACCTGCAGGCGGACATCGCGGCGGAGCTCGCACGTGCCGGCATCGAGGTGCATCTGTTCAACCATCGGAGCGTGGCGGAAATCCTGCGCATGATCCGCGTGCTCGGCGGGATGATCGGCTGCGAGACGAAGGCGGCAGCGCTCGCCGACGAGCTGGCAGCCGGCGTTGAGAACGTGCGCACGGCCGCGGCGCTGCTGCCGCGACGGCCGCGTATCTATTTCGAAGAATGGGACGAGCCGTTGATTGCCGGCATCCGCTGGGTCGGCGAGATCGTCGAGATCGCGGGCGGCATCAACTGCTTTCCGGAACTGTCCGCCATGCCGCTCGGTCGCGACCGCATCATCGCCGACCCGATGGAAGTGGTGCGTCGCGCGCCCGACATGATCCTGGGGTCCTGGTGTGGCAAGAAGTTCCGCGCGCACCAGGTCGCGGCGCGGCCCGGCTGGTCGCAGGTGCCGGCGGTTCGTGACGGCGAACTGCACGAGATCAAGTCGGCGATCATCCTGCAGCCGGGACCGGCGGCACTGACCGACGGGCTGGCCGCGATCCACGCGCACGTCCGCCGCTGGGCGGGCGCGACGCGATGATTCAGGCCGTCAGGCGCCGCTCGGCTTCGCGGTACTTCTCGACGGTGCCGGCGATTACGGCCGCGGGCAGCCTCGGTCCGGGCGGCCGCTTGTCCCAGTCGAGCGTCTCGAGGTAATCGCGCACGAACTGCTTGTCGAAGGAGGGCGGGCTCGTGCCTTCGCGGTAGGCGTCGGCCGGCCAGAATCGCGACGAATCGGGCGTCAGCGCCTCGTCCATGAGGACGATGCGGCCCGCATCATCCAGACCGAACTCGAACTTGGTATCGGCGATCAGGATGCCGCGCGAGCGGGCATGGTCCGCGGCATGGGCGTAAAGCGCGAGCGCGAGTGCACGCACGCGCTCAGCGACGTCGTCACCGACATCCGCGGCCATCCGCTCGAAGGAGATGTTCAGGTCGTGCTCGCCAGCCGCCGCCTTGGTTGCCGGCGTGAAGATCGGCTGCGGCAGCCGTGACGCGTGTGCCAGACCCGCAGGCACGGCGACACCGCAGACCGACCCCTCGCGCCGGTAATCCTTCCAGCCGGATCCCGCCAGGTAGCCGCGCACGACCGCCTCGACCGGCAACGGCTGCAACCGGCGCACCACGACGGCGCGGCCTTCGAGCGCCTCGCGCTCGCCGGCGTCGGTCACGTACTTTGCCAGCGGCTCGCCCGTCAGGTGATTCGCGACAATTGTCTGCGTGCGCGCGAACCAGAAGTTCGAGATCGCCGTCAGCACCCGGCCCTTTCCCGGTATCGGGTCGGGCAGCACCACATCGAAAGCAGACAGCCGGTCGGTTGCGACCATCAGCAGCCGGTCGTCGCCGATGGCGTAGTTGTCGCGCACCTTGCCGCGATGAACCAGCGGCAGGCCCGAAAGGCGCGACTTGAATATCGGATCCTGGTTCATGCAGTGCGGGCTCTTGATACCATGCGGGCGCCGTCGCGGGAGCGCGGATTCTTGCAGCGGCATTCACGGGCGGTCAAGGACGGATCATGGGCTGGATCGGAAAACTGATCGGCGCGTTGCTGGGCTTCATCCTGAGCCGGCGTGCAACCGGTGTGCTGATCGGCCTCGTGATCGGCCACCTGTTCGACCAGTATGCGGCGCGCGGCCGGCGCATGCCGCGTGCGGAGATCGCGGCCGTGCGCGCGACTTTCTTCCGCACGGCGTTCGCGGTCATGGGCCATGTCGCGAAGGCCGACGGCCGCGTCTCCGAGCAGGATATCGCCGCGGCGCGCGGCATCTTCCGCCAGTTCCACCTGAATGAGGCGGATACCCGCGCGGCCATGCAGTTCTACACCGAGGGCAAGGCGCAGGACTACGACCTCGCGTCGGCGCTGAAGGAACTCTCCGAAGTGTGCCGCGGCCGCGAGGCGGTGCTGCGCATGTTCCTCGAGATCCAGATGCGCGCGGCGCTCGCGGGTGACGGGCTCGCCGGCGCCAGCCGGGCGACGCTCGCCCGCCTGGCAGGCGCGCTCGGCATCGGGGCGCTCGAATTCGCCCACCTCGAAACACTCTTGCGCCTGCAGGCGTACGCCGGAGCCGGCGGCCCGGGCTACGCCGGATCCGCGCGTCCGGGCGCGCAGCCGCGCGCCGATGCGCTCGCGGATGCGTACGAGATCCTGGGCGTGGCGAAGACCGCGACCGATGCGGAGGTGAAGCGCGCCTACCGAAAGCTGATGAGCGAAAACCATCCGGACAAGCTGGTCGCCCGCGGCCTGCCGGAATCGATGCTCGACATGGCGAAACAGAAAACCCAGGCCATCCAGGCAGCCTGGGAGCGCGTCCGCGAATCGCGCGGCATGCGCTAGAGTAGCGCCATGCAGACCCCCGTCATCGCGCCATCCATCCTGTCCGCGGATTTCGCGCGCCTCGGCGCCGAAGTCGACGCCGTGATCGCTGCCGGCGCGGACTGGGTGCATTTCGACGTGATGGACAACCATTACGTGCCGAACCTGACCATCGGGCCACTGGTCTGCAAGGCGCTGCGCAAGCACGGCGTGACGGCGCCGATCGACGTGCACCTGATGGTCGATCCCGTCGATCGCCTGGTGCCGGAGTTTGCGGAGGCCGGGGCCACCTGGATCAGCTTTCATCCGGAGGCGACGCGGCACGTCGACCGCACGATCGCGCTGATCCGCGACTCCGGCTGCCGGCCCGGCATCGTGCTGAACCCGGCGACGCCGCTCAGCTGGCTCGATCACACGATCGGCTCGATCGGCCTTCTGCTGCTGATGTCGGTTAACCCCGGCTTCGCCGGTCAACAGTTCATCGAACCGGTGCTCGGCAAGCTCGCGGAAGCACGCCGGCGCATCGACGCGAACGGGCGCGCGGTGCGGCTTGAAATCGATGGCGGCGTGAATCTGGACAATATCGGCACGGTCGCGCGCGCCGGCGCGGACACCTTTGTCGCGGGCAGCGCGATCTTCGGCTCGAAGGATTACGCGGCGACGATCCGCGCCATGCGCACGGCGATCGCCGGCTGAGCCGGCCCGCAGGCGCGCGTTATTTCGCCGCCGACGCGGCGGACTTGGTCAGTTCCGGCACCGGGCGGGCCTTCACTTTCGGGCGCGCGCCGAATACGACGATGGTCTTGCCTCGTGCGGTCAGCAGACCCTGCTCCTCGAGCACCTTCAGTACCCGGCCGGCCATTTCGCGGGAACAGCCGACGAGGCGCGAGAGCTCCTGGCGGCTGACCTTGATCTGCATGCCCTGCGGATGCGTCATCGCATCCGGTTCACCGCATAGATCCATGATCGCGTGCGCGATGCGCCCCGTGACGTCCACGAACGCGAGGTCGCCGAGCTTGCGGTTGGTTCGGTCGAGCCGGGTGGCGAGCTGCGTCGCGAGCTCGAATACGAGTCCCGGGCTTTCGGAAGCGACTTGCCGGAAGCGGGGATAGGTCATTTCGGCCAGCTCGCATTGCGTGCGTGTGCGCACCCAGGCGCTGCGCTGCTGGCTGTCGGAGAACAAACCCATCTCGCCGAAAAACTGGCCCTTGTTGAGATAGGCCAGGACCATCTCGTTGCCGTCTTCGTCTTCGATCATGACTTCGACCGAGCCGCGGATGATGTAGTAGAGGACATCCGGGAGATCGCCGGCATGGATCAGCGCCGTCTTCGAGGGCACCGTGCGCACGCGGCAATAGCTGAGGAACCGATTGATTGCCGGGATATCGGTCAGTTGCTTGACGACTTCTTCCATTGCGCTCCCCCTTGGACCGTTGTCGTTGTATTACACGTCCGTTCGCACCGCAAGACATAATCGGACATCGGTCAGATCCAGTAAGCCGTGCCGGTCATGAAGCGGGCCGTCAAACGCATCACGCTTGGCACCGGCTCCGGCAGCGGCTGGCCGCCGGCAGCGCGCGCGGCGCGGCCATGGCCGGCTTCGTCGGCCTGCATCTGCCCGATGATTGCGCGGCTGCGGGTGTCTTCCGGCGGCAGCTTTTCCAGGTGCCCGGCGAGATGGCCCTCGACCTGGTTCTCCGTCTCCGCCATGAAGCCGAGACTCGCGCGGTCGCCAAACAGTCCGGCCATCGCGCCGATCGCGACCGAACCCGCAAACCACAGGGGGTCCAGCAGGCTGGGCCGCGATTTCAGCTCGTCGAGCCGGTCCCGGCACCACGCGAGATGGTCGCCTTCCTCATCGGCCGCGCGGCGAAGCGCTGCCCGGGTCGCCGGGGCCCGGGCGGTCAGCGCCTGGCCGTAATAGAGTCCCTGGGCCGCGATTTCGCCCGCGTGATTGACCCGCATCAGCCCGGCAACGTGCTTTCGCAGGCCGTTTTCGAGGGGCGGGGACTGGTCGGAACCGGGTGTCGGACGGCGGCTTTCGGGTCTGGCGAAGCTCGCACGCAGGCCCGCGTCGGCTACTTCCAGCAGCCGGTCCAGCGGGGTCAGTAGGGGGCGTCCCATGCGGCGCACATTATATAGCCTTGCGGCCAAGGCTTCCCCAATGGTGACAATGACTTGCGTCAATGGTCGGACGGCTTTGCATTGCCGGGGCATCTTATTTAAACTTGCCGGCCTTTCACGAACCCGACCCTTTTCAGGGGCCCATGATGAAGACGGTATTTGCGAAGCCAGAGCGCGTGCAACGCGACTGGTATCTGGTTGACGCGTCCGGCAAGACCCTGGGTCGGCTGGCGTCCCAAATAGCCTTCCGCCTGCGCGGCAAGCACAAGCCGGAGTACACGCCGCACGTCGATTGCGGTGATTACATCATCGTGGTCAACGCGGAGAAGGTCGCGGTAACGGGCAACAAGCTGCGCGACAAGGTGTATCAGCAGCACACCGGTTACCTCGGCAACCTGAAAACGGTCGCGCTCGGAAAGCTGTTGCAGGAACATCCGGAACGCGCGATCGAATACGCGGTCAAGGGCATGTTGCCGAAAACGATCCTCGGCCGGCAGATGTTCCGCAAGTTGCATGTGTTCGCCGGCACCGCGCATCCGCACTCGGCGCAGCAGCCGAAGAACCTCGAGATTTAAGGACGGTTTCATGGCCTCGAACGCACAACTCGGCACCGGCCGCCGCAAGACTTCCACGGCCCGCGTGACACTGAAGCCCGGCAAGGGCGCGATCACGGTAAACGGCCGGCCGCTCGACGAATTCTTCGGCCGCAAGACCGGCGTCATGATCGTGCGCCAGCCGCTTGAGCTCGTGCAGATGACCTCGCGGTTCGACATCAGCGTGCGCGTGCAGGGCGGCGGCATCACCGGCCAGGCGGGCGCGATCCGTCACGGCATCACCCGCGCGCTGCTCGAATACGATGAGGAGTTGCGCAAGCCCCTGCGCGCGGCCGGCTTCGTGACGCGCGATGCGCGTGAAGTCGAGCGCAAGAAGGTCGGCCGGCGCAAGGCACGCCGCGGGACGCAGTTCAGCAAGCGCTGAGTCTCTGCCCTGCGGACGAACCGCATTTGGGGGATCGTCTAGCGGTAGGACTGCGGACTCTGACTCCGCCAACCTAGGTTCGAATCCTAGTCCCCCAGCCATCAAAAGGAATGGGGCCGGCCCGAAGGGTCGGCCCCATTCCCTGGCTTGCCGAGGTGACGGGGGGTGAACGTGCTGCGGCGAAAAATATTCGACCTCCTCGAGGGCGCGCCCGACAACCCGAAGTCCCGGCGGCTCAATCTGTTTCTGATCGGGCTGATCATCGCGAATGTGGCGGTGATCGTCGTGGGCTCCGTCGCCTCGATCGGTGCGCGCTACCAGTACTGGTTCCACCTGTTCGAATGGGCATCGGTTTTGCTGTTCACGCTCGAGTACGGGGTGCGCGCGTGGGTGGCTGTGGAGCGCGCCGACGGTCGATACAAGGCGCCGGTCCTCGGCCGACTCCGCTACATGCTGAGCCCGCTCGCGCTGATCGACCTGATCGCGATACTCCCCTTCTATCTGAGTTTCCTGTTGCCGGTGGATCTGCGCTTCATGCGCATTTTCCGGCTGTTCCTGATCTTCAAGCTGACCCGCTACCACGCTTCGATGTCCCTGCTCACCCGGGTCCTGCGCCAGGAGGCGGGTCCAATCGCTGCCGCGCTCTTCGTGCTGGCGATGCTGCTGCTGGTGGGGGCCAGTTTCGCCTTCATTGCGGAGCACGACGCCCAGCCCGAAGCGTTCGCGAGCATCCCGGACGCCATGTGGTGGGCGATTGTGACGATGACCACGGTGGGCTACGGGGACGTGGTGCCGATTACGCCGGCTGGCAAAGTGATCGGCGGCATGATTGCGGTCATCGGTCTCGGCATGGTCGCGCTTCCGGCCGGCCTGCTCGCTTCCGGTTTTTCAGATCAGCTCCACCAGCGCCGGCGCGCATTCGAGGAGGAGGTCAATCGCATCCTGAGCGACGGCGTGATCTCGTCCGAGGAACACGGTCGGCTCGAGGAAATCCGTTACCGTCTCGGGCTGACCGATCAACAGGCGGCCGAGATCCTGAGCCTGATAGTTGAACGACAGGATGTCGTTCACTGTCCGAACTGCGGACATTCCATCTCACCGGCCGACACGAAGTGATCGTGTTACCGCTTCAGCGTTGTGACGCCGCCATCGCCGGCGACCAGCAGCAGGTCAGCGCCGCGGCGGGCGAACAGCCCGACCGCGACCACCCCCGCCAGCAGTCCGATCTCGGCTTCGAGCGCAGCCGGAGCGGCGATTTTCAGGTTGTGCACGTCCAGGATTTCGTTGCCGTTGTCGGTCGTGAAGCCCTGGCGCAACACCGGCTGGCCGCCCAGCCCGACCAGGCGTCGCGCGACCAGTGAACGGGCCATCGGGATCACCTCGACCGGCAGCGGAAACCGGCCCAGCACCGGCACCAGCTTGCTGTCGTCGATAATGCAGACAAAGCGGCGGCTTGCGGCCGCGACGATCTTCTCCCGGGTCAGCGCGCCGCCGCCACCCTTGATCAGGTCCAGGTTCCGGGTTGCCTCGTCCGCGCCATCGACGTAGACGGGCAGGTCGCCAGCTTCGTTCAGCGTCACGACGTCGATCCCGTGCTCGCGCAACAGACGGGTGCTCGCCTCGGACGAAGATACCGCGCCGCGGATGCGATGACGCCGGGCGGCGAGCGCCACGATGAAATGATTGACCGTCGAGCCGGTACCGACGCCGACCAGGATATCGTCGTCGACGTATTCGAGAGCGGCCTGCGCCGCGGCTTTCTTCCTCGCATCGGCATCCATCGTCCACCTCCACAAAAAACTGTGCCCGCTTTCGCGGGCACAGTTTCAGCTCTCGGTGAACCGGCGGAGGGTTGTCTTGCGATCAGCCAACCGCCGATTCATCAGGCAAAGGGCTTACTTCTTCTTCGAAGCCTTTTTCTTTGCCTTCTTCTTGGTCGCCATGATGGATCTCCATGTCGGGTTAATCCGGGGACCGAGTATATACACGCTTGACGGGATTGCAAGCAAGGGGTATGCGCTTCGCGCGCGTCGACGGCGCGCGTGAGCGCGAGCGCGGAAGTTTTTATTGCATGGACGCGGTGCGACGCACGCATGTCACGACCACGCAAGCCGTCGCGCGCAAAAAATTACGTATTGCATGAAGCGGCTTGTTTTCCAGTGCCGCGTGCATGTCACTCGGCGCGCTCGCGCGCGAGTCGGTGAATGAATTTCCATTCGTCCGCGGTCACCGGCATCACCGAGAGGCGGTTGCCACGGCGCAACACGATGAGAT
>JALYJS010000237.1 GCA_030799345.1 Pseudomonadota bacterium
TTGCGGCGGATGCGACGGCGTTCCCGCATCGCCGTTCCAGCATCGAGATATTCGCGCTCGTGTCCTGGGACCTCGGCGCGGACGGAAAGCGCCACGTGGACTACATCAAGGATTACTGGTCGAGCCTGCTGCCGTTCACGGACGGCTACTACGTCAACGAGGTGGCCGACGAGCACCAGCCTAAGATCGACGAGAACTACCGTGGAAACATCGGACGGCTGCGGCAGCTCAAGCGCCAGTACGATCCGCAGAATTTGTTCCGGTTGAACTCCAACATCCTGCCCGCGTGAAGCACAGGGGGAAAGGACATGCCGTTTCGATGGATCACGCTTCTTGCCACCCTTTTCCTTTCAATGTCGGTCGCCGCCGCGGACTGGAGCGCGAACGAGAAAGCCGTATGGCAGCTCGAAGAAGACTACTGGCGTTACGTGAGCGCCGGCGATATCGATTCCTACGTGAAGCTCTGGCATGACGACTTCGTCGGCTGGCCCTGCTTCGAGTGGGAGCCCGCACGCAAAGGCGACATCGGCAAGTGGGTGCGCGACATCCGTGACAACAAGTGGAAGCTGACGTACCAGCTCAAGCCGCTCGAGATGCAGGAATTCGACGGCGACACGATCATCGTGCACTACGCGGCCGAGTACGCGTACGACTACGGCGATGGCACGCGCAGCGGCGTCGGGCTCTGGCGCAAGTTCACCCACACCTGGATGCGGGTGGGCAAAGACTGGCAGATCATCGGCGGCATGTGTGCTGCACAGGAACCGGTCAAGGCACCTCGCGGGTAGCGGGCACCACGGTACGCGACAAGCTGTCAGACGCCGAGTTGGCGGCGTGCGAGACCGCGATTCGTGCTATCGCGAAATGTCCCCAAACCGCTCCTTGAGGAACCCCAGCCTCAAGGTCCTTCGCCGACATCGGGCGACCGCGGGTCCGGACTGACGCCATTCGACGACGTCGGACGTCATGGGCTGGTAATGCATCGACGGTATCTTGTGGATGCAACTGTTTGCCCGGGGGCACCGTCATGCAAGTGAACGAGAACGTTGGACAGGTCCAGCAGATGAAGCGCATCCCCGACGTGGATGAGGCTTCGATCGCCAAGCGAGCGATGCTCGAGACTCGCGCTTACCGACCGGGAGTTGGCGCGCGGCACCCTGTCGCGATAAAGAAGCTGGAAGTTGCCGTCGGGCCGAGGCGCCGGTTTGGCGCCGGTTTCTAGCCTCCCGGCAGGATTCAAGCCCCCGGCCCGAACCGCTCCTTCAGAAACCCCAGGAACGCCTGCAGCTTCGGCAGCAGGTGCCGCCGCGTTTCGTACACCGCATTGATCGAGAGCTCCGGCGGCGGGCAGTCCGGGATCGCCTGCACCAGCTTGCCACTCGCGATCTCCTTCTCCACGAAGAAGCGCGGGAACAGCGCGAGACCGAGCCCGTCCTGCGCGAACTGCTTGAGCGCGAAGTCGTTGTTGCACCGGATCGTGCTCGGCATGGTGACCGTCACCCAGCGGCCCTTCGCAGCGCGGAACTTCCACTCGTTCGGTGTCTTCACGATGCTGTAGCCGAGTCCCTGATGCGACAGGAGATCCTCCGGCGTCTTCGGCGTGCCGTGGCGGCGGAAGTACGCGGGTGAGCCGACCAGCACCGTCGGGCATGGCGCGAGGCGCGTCGCGACCAGGCTTGAGTCCTGCATCGCCGAGATACGGATCGCGAGGTCGAAGCGCTCCTTGACGATGTCCACGAGGCGGTCGCTGAAGTCGAGGTCGAGCGTGACCTCGGGGTACTTCGCGCGGAACGCCGCGATGTGCGCCGCGAGCACCGTGACGCCGAGATAGATCGGCGCCGTCACCCGCAGCATGCCGCGCGGCTTGCCGGTGAGCTGGGCAACGTCGTTTTCCGCTTCGCCGAGTTCCGCAAGCGCCGCGGCGCTTCGTCCGTAAAGCGCTTGCCCCGCTTCCGTCAGCGCGAGGCGCCGCGTCGTCCGGTGCAGGAGGCGCGCACCGAGCCGCTGCTCGAGACGGTTCACGTACTTGCTGACTGCGGCCTTGGAGATCTCGAGCGCGTC
>JALYJS010000262.1 GCA_030799345.1 Pseudomonadota bacterium
CTGCGGCGCGACGGGGTCGAGCTCCTCGGTTACGGGACGATTGCCCCCGGCAGCGCCATTGCGACCTCGAATCCGGACCTGTCCGGCGTCGCGTATCCGAACCTGATCGGTGCCGCGCTATTCGAGCAACAGCGGGAGCGGACGGGTGGCCTGATCGATATCCAAATGCGGCCGAGCGATGCGTTGAGCCTCGACCTCCAGTACTTCCAGTCGGACCTCAAGGCGACGAATTACAACCGCAACTTCCTCTTCTGGACGTCCAACATCCTGCAGGGCGGCGCGGGCGTGGCGCCCGATCCGGGCTACGTCGTCCGGAACGGCACGCTCGTTGAGGCCGCCTGGTCGGACCCCGGCACGCCGTCCACGGGTGTTTACGACCAGATTTCGCGGCCCGGCGCCAAGGCGACTTCGAACTACGGCAGCTTCAGCGCGAGCTACGCATTCAGCGACACGTTCACGCTGTCCGGCGAGATTGGGACCTCGGAAGGGCACGGCGAGACTCCGACCCAGGACGTGTCCGAGACGGTCACGCCCGCCGGCACGGGTGGCGCCTATCAGCTGCACGGCACTGGCAGTGCGCCGGATTTCAACTTCGGCAGCGCCGATATCTCGACGCCGTTCCCGGGCGGCAATCCGGTCGGCTTCGGCTGGATCTTCGGAGCGCAGGGCGTGGACGTCGAGGACCAGGAAGACTGGGCCAAGATCGACGCGGACTACGCGATCGATGGCGGCGCGTTCACTGGCCTGCATTTCGGCGTGCGCTACAGCAACCACTCGCGCGAATCGCTCAGTGTCATCGGCCAGGGCCCGCTCTTCCCTGGCGCCAGCGACCCCGCGAATTATCCGACGACCTTCCAGAATTACCCATCCGACTTCAACGGCTTCGGCGGAACGTTCCCCAGCAATGTGTGGTACTGGACCCCGGCACAGCTGGCGGCCTATAACAGCGCCGCCAACGTCAATCGCGATCCGGTTGCGCGGCTCGACTGGACGAGCCTGTTCCAGGTCGAAGAGACGAATTCGGCTGCCTATGCACAGGCCGATTTCGAAGGCTCCAACTGGAGCGGCAACATCGGCATCCGCTTCGTCAAGACCGAGGAAGACGTCGTGACTTACGTGTCGGCGGACCCCTCCGACCCGGACGCGGTCTTGGGCTCGGCATTCGGTGCGTTCAAGCAAGTACCCGTCGAGAACACTTACGACGACTGGCTGCCGAGCGCCAACCTGAAGTTGAGAATCACGGATGACCTCGTGGCCCGATTTGCAGCGGCGATGACAATGACCCGCCCGGACTACTCGGCCCTCGGCGGTTTCGTGACGCTCGGGGCGCCGCCCGCGACGGTGGACGAGGTCGGGAGCGGCTCAGGCGGCAACCCGGGCCTCGAGCCCATCCGCTCGACGAATTTTGACGCCGGCCTCGAATGGTACTTCGCGTCAAATTCGCTGCTCGGCGTGGGACTCTTCTACATGGATCTCGACAACTACGTGTCGTTCGGGACCGAGCGCAGGACGTACTTCACGTATGGCACCAATTACCCGGACGGCGCGGACATTCAGTACGACCTGACCGTGCCCGTCAATGCGCAGGGACGCGTGCAGGGCGTGGAGCTCAGCTACCAGCAGGCCATCACCGACAACTTCGGCCTGTTCGGCAACTACACCTATGCGGATGGCAAGCAGACGTCGCTAGTGACGAACAACGACGACCGGCTGGTCGGCACTTCGGAGAACACTTATAACCTCGGAGGCTACTTCGAGACCGCCAACTTCAACGCGCGCGTCACGTACACGTACCGCTCGGAGTTCTTCAGCGGCCTCGATCGCAACACGGCATTCTCGCAGGACGATATCGCTTCGCTGGCCGCGTCGCTGGGGTATACGTTCAACGACAATTACACGATCACCCTGGACGGCCAGAATCTGAACAACGCGACGCTCAAGTACTTCGCGCTCAACACGGATCAGCCTCGGGCCTTCTACAAGAACGGCGCGCAGTACTACCTGAACCTTCGCGTCAAGTTCTGAGAGGGTTCGCAAAGGGGGGCATCTGGGGCGGAGGAGGCAACTCCTCCGCCCTTGTTCTATGGTGCATGCCGTGACGAACAAAGCCAGAAAGCCGAACCGCTGCCGAGCTCTGCGAGTCCCCTCTTCTGCGTTCACCGCGGCCTGCCTGGCTGCCCTCGCCGCCTGCGGCGAAGGAGAGAATGAGCGAGCCGCGCTGCAGGTCATTCCCGCGCCGGCATCGGTCGAGACCAGGCAGGGAAGCTTCAGGATCGCAGATGGAACTCGCGTTCATGCCTCGGATGCCGCGTCCCTCGCCATTGCGCGATATCTCATAGACGTCGTGGTGCGAACGCGCGGCATCGCGCTCGAATTGTCGGAATCGTCCGATGAATCCGGCGGCATACGGCTCCGTCTCGCCCCAGGGAACGTCGAATCGCCCGAGTCCTACGCGCTCGACGTCTCGGCCGAAGGCGTTGAAATACGCGCGAGCGGTGCGCGCGGACTTTTCTATGGCGCCGTGACGCTCTGGCAGCTGTTAACTGCCGACGCCGCTGAATCCGGGCCGTCCGGGATTCCGGCCGTGCATATCGCCGACACACCGCGATTCGCCTGGCGCGGATTAATGCTCGATTCCGCTCGCCACTATCAGC
>JALYJS010000278.1 GCA_030799345.1 Pseudomonadota bacterium
GATCCTGCACACGGGACGCTACGCCTATCATCCGCTCGCAGTCGCGCCGTCGCGACTCAAGGCGCCCATCTCGCCATTCACGCCGCGGGAATTGTCGGAGCGCGGTGTTGGCCGGCAGATCGACGCATTCGTGCGCTCAGCCGAGCTGTCCCAGGCCGCCGGTTACGACGGCGTGGAAGTCATGGGATCGGAAGGTTATTTCATCAACCAGTTCCTGGTTGCCCGCACCAACCGCCGGACCGACCGCTGGGGCGGCGACTGGCAGAACCGGATGCATCTTCCGGTCGAAATCGTCGCCCGCACGCGCGCCGCGGTCGGGCGTAACTTCATCATCATCTACCGCCTGTCGATGCTCGATCTGGTCGAAGGCGGCGGCAGCTGGGATGAGGTGATCGAACTGGCACAGGCTATAGAGCAAGCCGGTGCGACGATCATCAATACCGGCATCGGCTGGCACGAGGCGCGCATCCCAACGATCGCGACCATGGTTCCGCGCGCGGCATTCAGCTGGGTGACCCGCCGGTTGCGCGGCATCGTGTCGGTACCCCTGGTTACCAGCAATCGCATCAACGATCCCGCCGTCGCCGAAGGCGTGCTGGCGGCCGGGGATGCGGATCTCGTTTCGCTGGCGCGACCGCTGCTGGCCGATCCCGAGTTTGTCGCCAAGGCCGCGGCGGGCCGATCGGATGAGATCAATACCTGTATCGCCTGTAACCAGGCTTGCCTCGACCTGGTGTTCGAGAACCAGGTGGCGACCTGCCTGGTCAATCCGCGTGCCGGGCGCGAGACCGAGCTCAACTACCTGCCGGTGCAGACGCCAAAGCGCATCGCGGTCGTCGGCGCGGGACCCGCCGGGCTCGCCTGCGCAACGATCGCGGCGGGGCGCGGCCATCGCGTGACGCTGTTTGAGTCGGCCGACCGCATCGGCGGCCAGTTCAACATGGCCAAGGTAGTGCCGGGCAAGGAGGAATTTCACGAAACCCTGCGATACTTCCGCCGGCGCATCGAACTCACCGGAGTGGAGCTCGTGCTGTCGCGTCGCGTGGACGCCGCCGCGCTGACGGCCGGCGCATTCGACGAGATCGTGCTCGCCACCGGCGTGGTGCCGCGACGTCCCGCGATCGAAGGATTCGATCATCCGAAGGTCCTGAGCTACATCGACGTGCTGTTGAACAGGCGGCCGGTCGGCCGCACGGTCGCGATCATCGGAGCCGGCGGCATTGGCTTCGATGTCGCCGAGTACCTGAGCCACGATGCGACACATCCGCCGGCATCCATCGATATTCCCGCATTCATGGCCGAGTGGGGCATCGACATGCGGCTGGAGGCAAGGGGCGGACTGGTCCCCGCGAAAGACCTCGCGGCATCGATGCCACGCACGATCTGGCTGCTGCAACGCAAGCCGACGCCACCTGGGCGCGATCTCGGCAAGACCACGGGCTGGGTGCACCGCCTCGCCTTGAAACGCCGCGGCGTGCGCATGCTGGCCGGCGTCGCCTATGATCGGGTCGACGACAGCGGCCTCTCGATCACACACGACGGCAAATCGCGCCTGCTGTCCGTCGATCACGTCGTGATCTGCGCCGGCCAGGAACCGCTCCGCGAGCTGGCCGCGGGCATCGAGGGCGCCGGCATGACGGCCCATCTGATCGGGGGATCGAAAATCGCGACCGAACTCGATGCGGTTCGCGCAATCGACGAGGGAGCCCGCCTGGCGGCAGCGTTATGACCGCGCGACCGGATCAATTGCAACAGCTCGCGTTGCTCGATGACCGGGCGGTCGCGGCGCAAACCTGGCGCGTGCGCCCGAGCAACCGCGCCCGGCGACTCGCGGTCCGCGTGATGCCCGGTGGCATCGTCGAGATCATCGTGCCGCGCGGCACGCGCCCGCGCGCCGTACAGCATTTTGTTGCGCGTCACCGCGACTGGATAGACCGCAAGGTCGTGCAATACCAACCGGCGGAACCGGTATCGTGGGGCGAACTTCCAGACCGCATCGTGTTCGCCGCGCACGGTCAGGAATTTGAGGTCCGTTACCAGGCCGCACCGGGCTCGCCGCGCCTGCAACTTGCTGATGGCCGGCTGGTCGTCTCCGGCGACTGCTGCCGCACGGCCCTCGTCCGTCACGCCTTGCAGCGATTCACGATGCGGATGGCGCATGAGGTTCTCGGGCCGTGGCTCGACAACGTGTCGTCCGCCGGCGGACTGCCATTCCAGCGGCTGCAGATCCGTCGGCAACGGACGCGGTGGGGCAGCTGTTCGAGGAATGGCACGATCAGCCTCAACGCCTGCCTGCTGTTCCAGCCGCCCGCGGTCGTGACCTACCTGCTGATCCATGAACTCGTGCACACGCGCCACATGAATCATTCCAGGCAGTTCTGGGCTGCGGTCGGGGTTCTCGAACCCCGATGGCGCGAGCTGGATGCGACCCTGTCCCAGGGCTGGCGTACGGTGCCGGCCTGGGTGCTGCGCTGAGTCGCGCATTGCGCGGCGTCACCATCGGAGAACCGGGCCGCATCGCACCCTTCGTGGTGCTTGCGATCGCGCTGGTCGCGGTTTCGCATGGCGCGATATTCACGCGGCTCGCCGATGCCGGACCGTTCGTCATCGCGGCCTGGCGTCTCGGTATCGCCTGTCTCGTTGTCGTTCCGCTCGCAATCGTCGCACCGGGCGACGGCGCCTTTTCGCCACGCGCGGTAGCGCTCGCAATGGGCGCGGGCGCGCTGCTGGCGCTGCATTTTGGTACCTGGATCGCGTCGCTCGAGCACACGACCATCGCGCGCAGTGTGCTGCTGGTCAGCACCGCGCCGATCTGGGTTGCTGTCATGCAGTTTGCGGCCAACGGCCGGCTGCCATCGCGTGCGGCAATGCTCGCGCTCGGTTTTGCCACCGCAGGCGCCCTGGTCGTTGGCTTTGGCAGCATGGGTGGTGACGCCGCACTCGTTGGCGACCTGCTGGCGGTCGCGGGTGCGATCGCAATGGCAGGCTACCTGCTGCTGTCACGGGCTGCGCAGGCCTCGCTGCCGTTTCGCGGCTACCTCGGACTCGCTTATGGATCAGCGGCAGCGTGGCTGTGGCTGGCAGTCGGCGTGACCGGCGCGCAGGCGACAGGATTCGATGCGACGACCTGGTGGGCACTTGCCGGCATGGCGCTGGTGTCGCAGATCGTCGGACACAGCGGCTATAACTGGTCTCTCCGGCATCTTGATCCGCTGTACGTCGCGGTCGCCCTGGTCGGAGAGCCGGTACTCGCCGCGTGCCTGGGTTGGTGGCTACTCGGGGAGGCCGTGGACTGGCGAACCGGCGCCGGCGGCATCCTGATTCTGGCCGGCATCGCGATCGGTGCGCGTGCGGCTCACGCGCGCAGCTGACGCGGTAGCCCGCGCCTGGCGACGACGCCACCAACCGACGACGCGCCAACCCAGCAGCAGCGTGGCAATGGCCACATAGATGAGCGGTTCACGTGCATCCGCCTTGACCTGCCACCAGAAATGAACGCAGCCCAGCACCACCGCCGGATAGATCAGCCGGTGCAGCGTCTGCCAACGGCGTCCCATGCTGCGCATGGCACCACGGGTGGACGTCACGGCGAGTGGCACCAGCAGCAGCAGCGCCGCGAAGCCGACCGTGATGTAAGGACGCTTGATGATGTCGGCAACGAGCTGACGCCAGTCGAGCGCCTGGTCGACGAACAGGTAGAACAGGAAATGAAGCAGGAGGTAGGCGAAGGCAAAGAGGCCCAGCATGCGCCGGAAGAGCTGCAGCCGCGGCCAGCCGCCAATCTCGCGCAGCGGCGTGATGGCGAGCGTCGCGAGCAGCAACCGCAGTCCCCAGATGCCCAGCGTATCCTGGGTTTTCTCGACCGGATTGGCGCCGAGATCTGCGCCGGCCCAGCCGACGATTCCCGCGAGCAACCACAGGAGCGGCAGCAGGCAAAGCGCAAAGACGATCGGCTTCGCCACGCGCCGGGTCAGGGTATCGGCGAGCATGGCGTCAGAAATGGCGCGCCAGATCCATGCCGCGATAGAGTGCCGCGACCTCGCGCTCGTAGCCGTTGAACTTCTGCGTCGGCACGCGCGCAAACGGATTCTTCGAGCCGATGCGTCGTTCGCTCTTCTGACTCCACCGCGGGTGATCCACTTCCGGATTCACGTTGGCGAAGAAACCGTACTCACGCGGCGCGGACAATGCCCAGGAAGTCGCCGGCATGCGCTCGGTGAAACGAATACGCACGATCGACTTGATGCTCTTGAAGCCGTACTTCCACGGCACGACGAGCCTGAGCGGCGCGCCATTCTGGTTCGGCAGCACGCGCCCATAGAGGCCGACAGCGAGTATCGCCAGCGGATGGGTCGCCTCGTCAATGCGCAGGCCCTCGACATACGGCCAGTCGAGCACGCCGTAACGCTGGCCCGGCATCTGCCGCGGGTCGTGCAGCGTCGTGAACTCGACGTACTTCGCGCGGGACGTGGGAGCGAACCGGCTGACCAGGCCGGCGAGCGGGAATCCGACCCATGGAATCACCATCGACCAGGCCTCGACGCAACGGAGGCGATAAATCCGTTCCTCGAGTGCGTGCGGTTTCAGCAGGTCATCGAGTGCGAGCGTGCCCGGATTTTCGCATTCACCGTCGACGACGACCGTCCACGGGCGGACGCGCAACCGGTGTGCGTGTTCCGCTGGGTCCTCCTTGCCGGTGCCGAACTCGTAAAAATTGTTGTAGCCGGCAATTTCCGCGAATGAGTTCGGCTTCTCGTCGGTGGAGTAGTAGACGCTGCGCGTGTAATCGAGCCGCTCGATGACGGAGACATTCATGACCGACTGTGCGAACGCGGGGATCGATGCCAGCACGCCGCCGCCGGCAATCCCGGCGAGCAGGGCGCGCCGATCGAGGTAGACCGATTCCGGCGTGATCTCCGAGGGACGAATGCGGGTTGTGTCGCTCATGCCGATTGGACCGGCGGGGACGGGGATTTGTTACGCCAGTCAGCGGTCGCAATACCCATTTTTTCGGCCTGCCGGCGCGCCTTCGGACGGGCATTGACGAGCAGTGCGTGTTCGACGGCCGCCAGATGTTCGAGGTCCGCGGCCGTATTGCCGTATGCGGCGATCTCCGCCCCTGGAAAACGCCGGCGCAACGCCTTGATGCAGCGCAGCTTGTCCGCTCCGCGGCGATTCGGCGTGGCCAAACCGCCGTCCAGCGACTCGCCGCTCCAGACGACGCCGGTGCAGATGGATTCCGCAAAGCCGAAACGCTCGCCGATCGCAGGAACATAGAGATCAACACTGGCGGACAGCAGCACCAGCCGATCGCCCGCCGCTTGATGGCGCGCGAGCGCGTTCAGTGCACCCGCATTCAGCGTCCGTTCGTCCAGGTTGGCGACGAATGCCTGAGTCCATTCCCGGACTTCGGAGCGAGTGGCCCCGGCCATACAGGCGCGGATGAGGTCGGACTTGAGCCGGCCCCGATCGCGGCCGAACGCATAGAAGCGCCAGACCGCGGCTAGCAGGCGCAAAGTGCGCCGGCGCCGCGGATGGCGGGCGAGCCAGCCCTGCAGGTAGGGCACAAAGGTATCCCGGCGCGTGAGCGTTCCGTCGAGATCGAAAACCGCGAGCCGGGTGCTGCCCATTAGTTCAGCCGTCGCGGGGGGTGGGCGATCAGGCCGCGAGCTGGCGCAGCACGAAGTGCAGGATGCCGCCGTTCTCCATGTATTCCCATTCTTTCGG
>JALYJS010000068.1 GCA_030799345.1 Pseudomonadota bacterium
TCGAAGTAGGCATCGTAATTCGTCGTGGCACCCGCCCGCGTGCCAGTGGCTCGATCGCTCGCCGCATCTAGCGTCAGCTTCAGCGCGCGCGCGACTGCGAGGGCGATTTCATCCTGGACGGCGAACAAATCTTCCAGCTTCGGCTCGAACTGCTCGGACCAGACGCTGACACCGGTTTGCGCGTCCACGAGCCTCGAGGTCACGCGCAGCCTGTTGCCCGCCGCCTGAATACTGCCCTCGAGCAGATAGCGCACGTTGAGTTTCCGGCCGATGACACGCAAGTCTTCGCCCGCGTCCCGGAACGCAAACGAAGATCCTCGCGCAATGACGGTCAACCCCGGCAGGAGGCCGAGCTGGTGCAATACCGTTTCCGGAATGCCCTCGGCGAGGACGCCGGATCCTTCTGAACCGCCGCGATTCTCGAAAGCGAGCACGGCGACGCTGCGCGCCGGCAATTCAGTCGTGGCGAGCGGCAACTCGTCGGACGGCCTGGCGTCATCGCGTGCTCCCCATTCGCGAACGGCCCAGCCGAAAGCGAATAGTGCGACGACTGCCGCTGTCGTAATGGCCCCAAGGCGCACTCGCCGTGTTTTGCGGACCCGTTCGTAATCCGCGCCGCGGATGGGGCTTACTCCCGGTTGCGAGTGGGTCTCTGAGCTGCCCGCAGCGGTATCGCGAGTCTCCAGCAATTGACGTACCCGATGTGCAAACGCGGCGGGCGTTTCACCCCCCGGCAGCCGGGTCCAATGCGCACGGAGGAATTCCTCAGGGACGCGCGCATCCGCTTCGCGTGTCTCGTCAATTGCCACCGGCACGAGGAAAGCGGAGTCATGCGCCATATCCAGAAGCCGCCGCGCGGCAAGGTTCCACTCACGACGGAAGTAACCCTCGGTTCGCGCATTGGTATGCGCCGAAATCACCGGAATGAATAAAGCGCACTCGTGAATCTGTTTCTTGATCTGCGCATCCCAGGCGTCACCCCCGCGGAGTGCGCTCTGGTCGAGCCAGACCTCCACGCCGACTGTCCGCAGCGACTCGCAGATGCGCGCCGCAGCCGCGGCATCCTGGGAGGCATAGGAAAGGAAGACAGTACCAGGGGAGGGTGAAGATTCCGGCATCGATTCGCGTTAATGGATGACCGTTGAATGGAGGTCGTGTCACACCGCCCGCGTGAGTATAGGCGGAACCCTCGCGTACGGAGCCAACTGCCGGTTTTTGCACGCTTTCCTGGGACTTAGCGGCTGAATTCGAACCTGCTTGACTCCGTTCCCGGCTTGGGCGCAGTCTAAGTCAAGATCCGGGAGTTACTGCCATGAAAGCAAGTCAATTTGGCGCTGCAACATTAGCCGCAGTCACCTGCGCTGTATCGCTGGCTGGCAGCGCCTGGGCCTGCGGCGACAAGCTCGTGGCTTTGGGTGGCGGCGTCGGTTTTCAACGTGTCGTCGTCAGCCGGCATCCGGGCAACATCATCATCATGCTCGAGCCCGCATCGGGCCTGGATGCGGCGAACGAGAGGTTCAATCTCATCACTTCGCTGTCGCTCGCCGGGCACGAAGTTGCTGTTGCCAAAAGCGATGATGAACTGCGCGAACAGCGCGCCAGGCAGGAGCCTGACCTGATCCTGGTGGACGCGGATATCTCCAAGCAGTACGACCTGGCGGCCGGCGGTGCCGGCCCGGCGATCATTCCCGTCTCCTACTCCGAGGGTGCGCAGATCGCGGTGTCGAAGAAACAGCTTGGCTGCGGGTCAGTTGACGTCGGCCGTAAAGGCTCGCAACTCCTGAAGGCCGTCGAGGGTGCGATGAAACTTCGCAGCCGTGGCCAGCCGATGCCTTGCGACGAGAGTACTGCCAGTCAGCAGACCTGAGCCGATTGTCCGCGAGTTTCTCGGGCGTCCGCAAGCGCCAGAAAGGCAGGCCGTGCGTGGCGCCCGCAATGCACAGCAGCGTCCTCTAGAACGGCAGCCCGTGTATCTGGCCGCTCATGCACATCAGCATCGGCACAGACAAAACGAAGTTGGTCCGCGAGGCGAGCAAGGCCACTTTTCGTGCCTTGGCTTTCTGCTCGTCCGTTGCCGGTACGAGACCCAGTATCTTCTTCTGATTCGGCCAGATCAGCGCCCACACATTGAGCAACATGATGGTGCCCAGCCAGACGCCGACGCCGATGACGCGAAAGCCTTCCTGAAGAGTAAATGCCTGATGAATGGCCTTGGCGCCACCGTATGCGGCGATCAGGTACCAGGCACCGGTGATCCAGGTGACGACTGCTGCCCATCGAAACCACCAGAGTGCGCGGGGCGCGATGTACTTGCTGACGCCAGCGCCACCGGGTCCGCCTTTATCGGACGCCGCAACGGCGAGTCCCGGTACCTGCACGACGTTGAAATAGTACAGAAGGCCGATCCACATGACCCCGGAGACGATATGCAGCCAGCGCCCAATCTGCGCGTAGTTAGCGCTGATTTCGCCGCCTGCAAGCACCGTAAGCCAGATGCTGACGATCGCCGCCAACACGAACGCAGTGATGATCGAGCCGCGCACGCTATTCAGGGGATTCATGTCGTACCCTCGCTGGATTCATTGAAGAATAGGCCAGCGCACCCCATAATTCAACGCGTTAGCGCACTGCAACATGAACGAACCCGGCCCCAGCTCCCCTTGTCTGAACATCTGCTCGCTGGACGAACTGGGCGTCTGCCGCGGCTGCTTCCGGACCCT
>JALYJS010000322.1 GCA_030799345.1 Pseudomonadota bacterium
GATCGCGGGCAGGGCGGCGCGCCCGCACTGCTCGCTGGCCGCGATCGCGACGCCCCGCCAATGTGCGAGTTTCTTCGCGCGCGCGTCGTCGTCGAGCCGCACGACGCTGCGCGACATCGCGAGCGGCTGGATCGCGGTGACGCCGAGTTCGGTTGCCTTCTGCACGATCAAGTCCATGCGCTCGCTGCGCGCGATGCCCTGTACCAGGATCAGCACGAGCGGCGACTCGGCCCGCGCCGGCACTACGGCGTGCACCATGACCCCGACCGAGCCTTTCCATAAGTCTTTTATTTCAGATCGATAGTCCGAACCGTTGCCATTGAACAGCGTGACCGTGTCGCCGGGCTTCAGGCGTAACACGCGGCCGACATGTTCGGCCGCCTTGCCGCGCAGTTCGACCTGTGCGCCGGGCGCGAGCGGCGCCTCCACATGGATGCGGATCAGGCGCATGCGGCGTCCACTGCGCCACGCGCGACATCAGCGAGCCAGTCAATCTCCGGCGGCTCGATCACATAGGGCGGCATCAGGTAGATGACGTTGGCGATCGGTCGCAGCAGCGCGCCCTGGGCCAGCGCGTACTCGTATCCGCGAAGCCCGCGGCGCTCGCGCCAGTCATAGCGTTCGCCGCTCCCGCGGTTCTTCACTGTTTCGATGGCGAGAATCATGCCGGTCTGGCGGATCTCTGCGACATGCGGGTGATCGGCGAGAGCGGAGGTCGCCTCTGCCATGCGCTGCGCCAGCACGCGGTTGTTCGCGATCACGTCGTCCTGCTCGAAAATCGACAATGTGCCCAGTGCCGCCGCACAGGCCAGAGGGTTGCCGGTGTAACTGTGCGAATGCAGGAAGGCGGTCAGCTTGGTGTAGTCGTCGTAGAAGGCCTCAAAGACCGGCTCCGTCGTCACGGCGACCGAGAGCGCCAGATAGCCGCCGGTCAGCCCTTTCGACAGGCAGATGATGTCCGGGCGGATGCCGGCCTGCTCGCAGGCGAACAGCGTGCCGGTGCGCCCGAAGCCGACCGCGATCTCGTCGGCGATGAGCAGCACACCGTGGCGATCGCAGGCGTCGCGCAGCATCGAGAGATAGGACGGGTGATACATGCGCATCGACCCCGCGCACTGCACCAGCGGTTCGACGATGACCGCGGCGACCTCGTCCGCGTGGCGGGCCAGCGCTTCTTCCATGTGCGCGAACATCCGCCGGCTGTGCGCTTCCCAGCTGTCGCCCGGCTCGCGCAGGTGGCAATCGGGCGTGGGCACCGTGATGACGTCCATGAGAAGCGGGCGATACACCTTCTTATAGAGCTCGACATCGCCGACTGCCAACGCCCCGAGCGTTTCCCCGTGGTAACTGTTCGACAGCGTGATGAAGCGGGTCTTGGCCGGTTTGCCGAGGTTCTGCCAGTAATGAAAGCTCATCTTGACCGCAATCTCGACCGCGGCCGAGCCGTTGTCCGCATAGAAGCAGCGCGTGAGGCCTGCGGGCAGCAGGCGAACCAGCCGTTCCGACAATTCAACGACCGGCTCGTGCGTGAAGCCGGCGAGCATCACGTGCTCGAGCCGGTCGAGCTGGGCGCGGACCGCGCCGCTGATGCGCGCGTTCGCGTGGCCGAACAGGTTCACCCACCAGGAACTGATGCCGTCGAGATAGCGGCGGCCGTCGAAATCGTGCAGCCACACGCCATCCCCGCGGGCGATCGGAATCATCGGCAACGACTCGTGATCCTTCATCTGCGTGCACGGATGCCAGACCACGGCCAGGTCGCGGGCCGCGATCGCGGCGTTTGTCGAGGCGCGCTTCATCGCGCAAGAGTGTATGCGATTGGAAGGCCGGCATGGCGCGGGCTAAGCTGTCGCGATGCGCAGGATTGCAGTATCGACGGGATGGCTTGCGGAAGCGCGCTGCGTCGAATCACCGAATTGCGATGTCCGGCCTGCGGGCACCGGACCCGAGCTCGTCGTGATCCACGGGATCAGCCTGCCGCCCGGAGAGTACGGCGGTCCGTGGATTGACCGGCTGTTCACCAACACGCTGCCCGCGGACGCCCATCCGTACTTCGCGGCGATCCAGCATCTGCGCGTCTCGTCGCATGTCCTGATCGCGCGCGACGGCAGCTTCACCCAGTACGTGCCGTTTCACGAGCGCGCGTGGCACGCGGGTCCGTCGTACTGGCGCGGTCGCCGTGACTGCAATGATTTTTCCATCGGTATCGAGCTCGAGGGCGCCGATGACGAACCGTACGACGACCGTCAGTACGGGTCGCTTTCCGTGCTGCTGCTGGCGCTGCAGCAGACCTATCCGGCGCTCGCCGACGGCTGGATCGCGGGCCACAGCGATGTCGCGCCCGGACGCAAGACCGATCCAGGCCCGGCTTTCGACTGGCAGCGGCTCGAACGGGACCTGCGCGGCAACGGTGCGCGGTTCCGGCGCGAGGTGCTCGCCTGAAGGCCGGTATCCTCGTTGCGGCACTCGCGCTCGGCGCCTGCGGCACGGAAGCGCCGGCGCCGCCGGGCGAACGCATCATCAGCGTCGCGCCCAACCTGACGGAGCTGCTGTTTGCGGCCGGCGCGGCCCCGCAGGTCGTCGCGGTCAGCGAGTACAGCGATTATCCGGAGGCGGCGAAATCGCTGCCGCGGATCGGCGATGCATTCCGCCTCGACTA